>CAYRLD010000200.1:0-5284 GCA_964424925.1 uncultured Planctomycetales bacterium | reverse complement strand
TTCAAGGTCGGGAGTTTTTATTTTTGCCAAAGGAGAGGTCGGTTTTTTCTTTTCCGCAGGTCGTGCAACCTCTCTCTCTTCCCGATTTTTGATTGCCCGGGCTTGTATAGCCTTTTTCTGTTGTCGTTGAAGTCTTGCGCGGGCCGCTTCGTTGTACCCGCCTTCTGTTATGTGCACCTCGCCCTCCTCAATCCAGATGATTCGATCCGCCATCTGGTCGAGGAAGTAGCGGTCATGACTAACGATCAACATCGTGCCTTCCCATACCGAGAGGGCGAGTTCGAGGACTTCGCGGCTCGGAATGTCGAGGTGGTTGGTCGGTTCATCGAGAAGAAGAACGTTCTTTCCTTCCAAGAGTAATTCGGTAAACCGGAGTCGTTTTCGTTCGCCCCCCGAAAGGAAAGAGAGTGACTTCTCGGTTGTCTCCCCTGAGAAGAGCATCGCCCCGAGAAGGTTTCGCAATTCCTGATCATTCCGTTTTCGTTCGAATTCCCTCATATATTGGAAAACGGTTCGCTCATCGGCGGGAAAATCATCCTGCTGATTCAGGATGCCACGATGAACACGAGACCCCCAGAAAACTTCGCCCGTTTCAGAGGTTCCTTCCCCCGTTAAGGTTCGAAGCAAGGTTGTCTTTCCGGAGCCGTTGGGCCCAACGATTCCGATCGTTTCTCCGCGGTCGATTTCGAAGGACAGGTTTTCGAAAAGAGTTCTGCCATCGAATCCTCTGGAAATATCCCGCACGGTTAAGGTTTTGAGTCCAGAACGCTCTGCTAACGGGAATTTAAGCGCCATAGCCCGGATCTGGTCTTGTGGCCGGTCGAGGCGCTCAAGGCGCTCTAATCGTTTTAATCTCCCTTGTGCCTGGCGTGCCCGTTGGCCGGCTCCGTATCGACGAATAAACGATTCCTGCTGGTCGATATGATCTTTCTGTTTCTCGAACTGTTTCCAGGCGGACTTTAACCGTTCCGCTCGAAGATCCCGGGCACGACTGTAAGGCGCGGGGTAGGTCCAGATGCGCCCCCCTTCAATCTCCCACGTTGCCTGGGTAACTTGATCGAGAAAGCGTCGGTCATGAGAGGTGATGATCGCAGCGGCGGAGCTGTTATTGAGGAATGATTCAAGGTAGAGGATCCCATCAATATCGAGGTGGTTGGTCGGCTCATCCAGAAGCCAGAGATCCGGCTCGAGGAGAAGAAGTTGCGAAAGGGCCACTCGAGTTTTTTCTCCTCCACTGAGAGTGTCCACTTTTGCTGCCCGTGCTGCTTCATCAAATCCGAGCCCTTCGAGGATCTGTTCGGCACGGTGTTCGATTGTATACCCCCCCCTCGTTTCGAATTGCGTTTCGAGAGGAGTTAATCGGGCGAGAAGCCGATCGGTCTCTTCCGGAGAGAGGTTGGGCTTTTCGAGGTCGTGGTGAATCTGATCGATTTCATGATGAAGGCGGGAGAGTACCGGGTCGGATTCGAGAACCGCTTCGAGAACCGTCGATCCCTGGGGAAGTTGTGGATTCTGATCGAGTGCGGCGATCCGAAGGTTCTTTCTTTTGAGAAGGTTTCCTTCGTATTCGGTTTGGCCTTGAATGATTCGAAAGAGAGTCGTTTTTCCCGTTCCGTTCGCACCGATGAGACCGACCCTGCTTCCGGCAGAGAGTTGAAACTCTCCCTGCTCGAAACAGGTCTGTGTTCCGAAATGCTTCGTCAGTTCTGATGCTGCAATCATCGCCATGGGTCGCGAAATATAACGAAGTAAGAGGAAAAAAGGAATTTTTATGAACCTTGGCCCCTTGAGATACGACTAACAGAAGAGTGAGATTCAGAAGAAAGAGGAGTTGAGTTATGAGAAGGAAGATCGAAAGAGCTTTCGATGTCCGTCCCGTTCTTGCTGTGGCGGTTGTGAGTGTCGTTGTCGGGCTCGTGGCGTGTGGTGGAAATCATGCCGACGTGACCCAGAACCAAAACGAACGAGAAGAAAAGTTGGAAGAGAAGGAGACCCCTCTGGATCCCCGGAAAGGGATGGAGGCGGATCATAATTCTCCCGAACTCGTTGAATTAACTTTAAGGAAGGATAAAGGGTTACTCTCTTCCAGTTCTTCCTCTCCTGAACCCATGCCTTTCAAGGGAAAAGGAACGTACAACTCTGTGGGAAGTGGTGGAGCGGGCGGGGGGAGATATGGTGGAAGAATGGGCGGACGCCAGTTCCAAGAGAGTCCGGGCAATACGGAACAGTATGAGCATATTGCCGAGAACGACTTTCATGTGGCCGTAAATGACCCGCTCTCTACCTTTTCGATCGATGTCGATACCGCTTCTTACAGCATCGTTCGTCGGTTTTTGGAGTCTAATCGGCTTCCGGTCAAGGGTGCGGTTCGACTAGAAGAGTTGGTCAACTATTTCACTTACGATTACCCACAGCCGAAAGAGGATGCACCTTTTTCGGTTACGACAGAAATTTCGGCCTGCCCTTGGCAGCCGAGGCATCAACTGGTTCATATCGGAATCCAGGGAAGAAAGATCTCCAATGAAAACGTGCCGCCCCGGAATCTGGTTTTTCTGATCGATGTCTCCGGGTCGATGAGAGCCGCAAATAAACTGGCTCTCCTTAAGCCGGCGATGAATCTCCTTGTTGAGAATCTTCGGGAAGAAGACCGGGTTGCGATCGTCGTCTATGCCGGTGCGGCCGGTCTGGTTCTTCCCTCCACCTCCGGAGAGAAAACAACTACAATCCTTTCTGCGATCAACCAACTTCGGGCAGGAGGGTCAACAAATGGAGGACAGGGAATTCAGTTGGCCTACCAGGTGGCCGAAGACAATTTCATTAAGGGGGGGATCAACCGCGTCATTCTCGCTACCGACGGAGATTTTAACGTTGGGATTCGAAGTCAAAGTTCTCTGGTCCGTCTGATCGAAAAGAAAAGAGAGACCGGTGTGTTTCTCACGGCGCTCGGTTTTGGTGGGGGAAATTACAAAGACTCGACGATGGAAAAGCTCGCCAATAAGGGGAACGGAAATTACGCCTACATCGATTCGCTGAAGGAAGCGCGAAAGGTGTTGGGCCGCGAAGCGGGCTCGACGCTCATCACGATTGCGAAAGATGTGAAAATCCAGGTCGAGTTTAACCCCCTCCACGTTCAAGCCTACCGTCTTGTTGGGTATGAAAACCGGATCTTGAAAGCACAGGATTTTAACAATGATAAGAAAGATGCCGGCGAGATCGGAGCCGGTCATAGTGTGACGGCAATCTATGAAGTCGTTCCCCCGGGAGTAGAGTGGACACCGGCCGGCATTGATCCCTTGAAATATCAGACGAGCTCAGAGGCGACCGAAGTCGCAGGTGGGGAAGAGATGCTGACGTTGAAGTTGCGGTATAAAGAACCGGATGGGGAGAAGAGCCGGAAGCTCGTTTATCCGGTGAAAAACGAGGTCGCTTCTTTTGGAGGCGCGTCGGAGACGTTCCGGTTTTCGGCCGCTGTCGTTTCGTTTGGGATGTTGCTCCGAGACTCTTCCTATGCGGGCTCTCTGACGCTTGATGGGGTGTATGAGATCGCCCAGACCGCCTGTGGGGAGGATCGGGAGGGATATCGAAAAGAGTTCCTCCAGTTGGTCGAGAAGGCCCGGGAGCTCACCAGAGTGAAAAAATAGGGCGGGAGACCGCTCTCAAATTTCTTTCGAAGGCAAGGGTTCTCCAGGGGGAAAACCCTTGCCTTCTTTGCATTGATGGGATAAATAAAGGGTTCAGGAGAGAGGAACGCCTTCACGTCTTTTAGTTGTTTTGTCGAAACAGGGAATCCATGGAAGAGAATTCGGGTTCGTCCCGTCCCCAGTCTGGCCCTCCGCGGAAGCGGTATCGGCCGAAAAAGAAGCGTGGGAATGGTCCACGCGGGAATGGTCAAGGTCAAGGCCAAGGTCAAGGTCAAGGGTACAATCAAGGTCAGGGATATAACCAAGGCCAAGGTCAGGGCCAAGGTCAGGGCCAAGGCCAAAACCGGAACCGAAACCGGAATCGAAACCAGAATCGAAACCAGAATCAGAACCAAAATCAGCGCCGATATCGTCCCCAACCTCGAATGGAGCAGAAGCCGAAGAGAGCTTCCGTTTTCGAGACACTTGAGGCGATTCAGCCCCATAAAAGGCTCAGTCTAGAGACGACCGGCAAAGAGCTCTCGATGCGGGTAATGGATCTCTTGACCCCGATCGGGAAAGGGCAGCGTGGTTTGATTGTGGCTCCTCCTCGAACGGGGAAAACGACTCTTCTGCAGAAGATTGCTTCGGCGATTCACGCGAATCATCCAGAAGTGAAATTAATCATTCTTCTCGTAGATGAACGTCCGGAAGAGGTGAGTGATTTTAAGATACAATTCCGGGATACGCCCGTTGAGGTGATCGCTTCAAATAATGATATGACGCCTCGGGATCATGTTCGGGTTACCGAAGAGGTCCTCGACAAGGCGAAACTCGTCGCCGAAGAGGGTGGGGATGCGATGATCCTCTTCGATTCCCTCACGCGGATGACGCGAGCGTACAACCATCTCACTCGCGGGCAGGGAAGAACTCTTTCGGGTGGAATCGATGCGGCTGCATTCCAGGGTCCCCGAAGTTTCTTCGGCGCTGCGCGCCAACTCGACGAAGCGGGATCTCTCACAATCATAGGAACGGTTCTTGTTGATACAGGCTCTCGAATGGATCAGGTGATCTTCGAAGAGTTCAAGGGAACCGGAAACATGGAACTTCATCTCGATCGGGAACTCGCCGATCGACGGATCTTCCCTTCTTTCGACATGATCCGTTCCGGAACACGTCGCGAAGAAAAGCTCATGTCTGAGGATCAACTCGATCTGATCTGGCGTCTTCGAAGAACCCTGGCCGATCGCCGACCTCTTGAGGGAATGCAGGCGCTTCTGGAGCAGCTGAAGAAGACTCCCTCCAATTCCGCCTTCTTGGAATTGATCGGGTAAGAGTTTTGGTTCCGCTCATCCGAAGGTTGGTGTAAGTAGATGGAAGCGCTCGGGATCCTTCTCACGGTTATCGGAAGCATTGCTACCATCGCCCTTCTTCTCGATCTCTGGGCGTGGTGGAATCCCCAAGCGGATGCGATCCATTTTGCGCCGACGTCAGATGGATGGGAGATCGCTCTTCATGAGTTAAAGCCAAACCCTTCCGCCCCTCGCGCTTCCCGTCCAGTGATTCTCTGTCATGGAATTCTGATGAGCCGTCACTGTTGGCTCCCTCGAGCGGGCGTTCCTTCGGTCGCACGCGAGTTACAACGGCGAGGGTATTGGATCTGG
>CAYRLD010000199.1:0-5288 GCA_964424925.1 uncultured Planctomycetales bacterium | reverse complement strand
TGGCGGGAAACATCATGGGGACGCCCTCCTACATGAGCCCCGAGCAGGCAAAAGGGGAAGAGGCCTCTCACGCAGCAGACCTTTATGCCTGCGGGATCCTGGGATATCTGATGCTGACGGGGAAGAAACCTTTTCATGGAAAAAGACTTCTCGATACGGTCCGCATGCATGTGGAAAGCCCCTTTCCCTCCATCCGAGAGAGGGCCCCAGAAGTCCCTCTTTCGATCGAAAAGGTGATCAACAAACTCGCTGCAAAAGAACCGGCCCAAAGATATCTCTCTGCCAAAAAGACAATTGAAGCCCTTACCCAAAGGACGGAACCCTGTGCAAAACCGAAGAAAGCCAAAAGAGGATGGCTTTTGTTCGTCCTGGTTGCTGTTGGAGCAATTCTCGCCGTCGGAGCGACCTATCTTATTTTGACCAACTGATTTTCAGAACGAGGGCCTTTCCCTCACGTAGAATCTCTAGGTCGTAATCTCGATTCGGACGTACACGCAAGGTCGCTCCCCGAACACTTTCCCCGATATTTCGATCTTCAAAGGGCTTCCCATTAAATCCGACCACGACATCCCCTACCTTGAGACCAGCCTGTTCCGTCACCCCCCCTTTGACTAAGGAAGCAATACGCAGCGCCGCTTGCCCAGAAGGAAGATCGATATTGTTTCGTTCGCCCCCTATTAAAAGGTCATATCCAAATTCGAAAGAGCGGTAACGAACACGGAGAGGAGTCTCCGGATTAAAAGTTGGTGCTGTGTTAAAATTCGCCACTCCATATAAGATCCGCAAAGCGGACCGTGCTAACTTTGCCATTCGAGGATAGGCAAGTTTCTCCGCATGATCACCGTTGTTATGGTAATCCGCATGCCAAGAGGAAAAAAACATAATGGCCGGAATACTTTGACGCAGGAACGAAGCTCCATCGCTACGAAACATCGCCTCATTCTGATAATCGTACGGGGTATAGGCCAGGTCCTCCGCTTTGCACGCCTCGGAGGCCAGATCGTAAACCGCATCTCCAGACGAGCAACGAAGCCCCTCCAGGTCGACCGGGCGATCAGGATTTCTCCCCACCATATCCAAGTTAAGGTTGAAGACAACCTTCTCAATATCCCAAGTCGGGTTCGAACACCAATGTTTGGAACCTAATAGTCCGGCTTCCTCTGCACCCCAGAGAGCAAAGAGAACAGACCGTTTGGGACGCAACTTCGCCTTCGAGAATGCCTTGGCGATCGAGAGAACGCAACTTGTGCCACTCGCATTATCATCCGCGCCATTCCAAATTTTATCATCCGGTTGCAGATTCTTACGCCCCTGCCCCCGAACACCGGTCATGCTCGACATACCAACGTGATCGTAATGGCCGCCGATCACAACCAGTTCCTTCTTCAAAACCGGGTCACTTCCTTCGAGAAGGGCTAAGCAGTTCTGCGTCTTGTATTCCTTTTTCCCGCGCTTAAAAGAAAAGGGTTGGAAATAGCCTTCTTTCGCTCCCGGCCGTAAGCCGAAAGATTGAAACTCTTTCCGTATATAATCAGCGGCGCGATCCGAACCCGGAAATCCAGCCGCGCGACCCTCATAAGCATCGCCCGCCAGTTCCGTGACATATCCTTGCAGCAAGTCTGCGGTGACCTCTTTCCCCGCCTTCGATAAATTCCCAGCATCCTGAATACAGAAAAGCGCCATAGCGAACAAAATATTCATGGAATCCTCCTCGGCAAATTATACGTACGTCCTTCGATTCCCGCGAGATTTCCCGCAATCTCACGCTTGTTTTCAACGTCTTCTTTGTTAGGATGTCGCCGATGAATCGCACTTACTTTCTAGGACTTCTTCTCCTGCTGGGCGCCTGTACCGGCTCACCGAGCGTCCAGCCGCTAGAGCCAACAGTCCATTCCGGAACCCCAACCAATGTGAGCGATCTGAATGTAACCAATCTGGACGCGATTATCCGCTCTCAAACGCAAGGAGCACCCCTCGCCTCGGTTCAATCCGTCATGCAAAATGACCGGAAATTTGAGCTCCACACTCTCGTAGTCGATCCGCTGAAACAAGAGTCAAACTTTCAACTCGTCCGATATTTCCTCGCACCGGAAGAATGGAGTCTTCGAAAATTGACGTACAACCAAGATGGAACGCGCACCTATATTTTCCAGAGAATTGTTCCCAAGGGCCCCCGGATCGAGGCGGATCCCCTTAAACCTCGCGTCGCCACCGGGGAGTGATTCCTCCCGATCACTTGACCCTCTCATTTCGAATTCATATATTGTGACCCTTCTGGCCCTACGGGGGCGTGTAGCTCAGTTGGTTTAGAGCATTCGCCTGATAAGCGAAAGGTCGGCAGTTCAAGTCTGCCCACGCCCACCATCCCCCCCTTTTTTTTCATCGAGAGGATTCCCTCCCCCACAACTTGACCATCCCCTTATCAGCCCGTATATTCGGAGCCCTTAGGCTGTCATCGGGGCCCGTAGTTCAATGGGAGAATGCCTGCTTTGCAAGCAGGAGGTTACCGGTTCGATCCCGGTCGGGTCCACCACCAAACGCACACGAAACAAAAAGGAGAGACCATGAGTGAAGACGAAAAAAAAGAGAAAGAAAGCAAGAGCCTCGGCCAAGAACTTTTAGAAGCGAGAACCATTCTCGTCTCCGAAGAAGTCAGTGACAAGTTGGCTCGAAGAGTTACGGCCGAAGTCCTCGTCATGGACAGCAAAGATGACAAAAGTCCCATCACCGTATATATCAACTCCCCCGGTGGAAGTGCCGACAGTGGGTTTGCGATTTACGACATTCTGCGCTACGTAAAAGCTCCGGTTCGAACCGTCGTCTCCGGTCTGTGCGCGAGTGCCGGCGTCACCATCTATCTCGCATCCCCAAAAGAGCGTCGTTTTTCGACCCCCAACTCCCGCTTCCTTCTTCACCAGCCATCCTCTATGGCGATGGGATCGGCTTCTGATATCGCAATCACGGCGGAAGAGATTGTAAAACTTCGAGAACGGTATAATCAGATCGTCTCTGACGAAACCGGAAAAGGCGTCGATGAAATCACGAAGGATGCGGATCGCGACTTCTGGCTCTCCCCAGGACAGGCCCTGGAATATGGCCTCGTTGGGAAAGTCGTAACGTCGATCACTGAGCTTGGATAATGCCCGTCCTTGAAGTCCAGGACGTCCGAAAAGCATACGGTCCAAAGATCGCCGTAGAGGGGGTTTCCTTTTCTGTCGAGAAAGGACAGGTTCTCGGTCTACTCGGTCCCAACGGGGCCGGAAAAACCACCTTAATCAGAATGATCATGGACATCATCCGTCCCGATTCTGGTGAGATCAAAATCTTTGGAGAAACTTTATCCCCTGAACTGAAACACAGACTCGGATATCTTCCCGAAGAACGAGGACTCTACCAGAAACAAAAAGTTTTCGATGTCCTCGTCTTTCTCGGACAACTCAAAGGCCTGACACAACATGTCGCCACCGTCCGTACCGAGCGATACCTCGACCGAGTCGGACTTCTTGAAGTAAAGAAGAAACGGATGAGGGAACTCTCGCGAGGAATGCAACAAAAGGTCCAAATCGCGGCGGTCCTCCTTCACGAACCCGAGTTACTTATCCTGGACGAGCCATTCAGTGGACTCGATCCGGTCAACCGATCTCTGATTATCGAGATCATGAAAGAGCTTTCGTCTCAGGGGACAACCCTGATTCTTTCCACCCACCTTATGGATCAGGTGCAGGCGCTCTGCAAAAGAATTGTCCTGGTGAATCAAGGAAAGGCGGTTCTGGAAGGAAATGTTCGAGAAACACAAAGTAAATACGCGGACAATGCCATCCTGATTGAAACGGACCGCGATCTCGATGGACATCCTCACATTGAAAAACAAGAATCGACCGGACACGGAAGAAAAGTTTGGCTAAAAGAAGGGCTGAACGCAGAAGAGTTTCTTTCCAAATTAATCCAAGAAGGAATTTCAATTCGCCACTTTGAAAAAGCACTTCCCTCTCTCGATGAGATCTTCGTAAAAGCGGTATCTCCATGAGAAAATCTTGGATTGTTGCCCGCCATGAGTTCCTTGTTACGATCAAGAGGGTATGGTTTGTCGTCTCAACCTTCATCTTCCCGCTATTCTTTCTTGGGATTGGCCTTGCCGTACTCCTCTTGACAAAAGAAACCGTAGAGCAGGCTCAAGAACGAGTCACGCAGCGTCCATTGGGCATTGTGGACCAGTGGGGAGGAATCCAGAGTGACCCGGAAGGATTTTCGATCCTTCGATACTCTGATGAAGAAAAGGCTCTCAAGGCTCTCCAAGAAAAGAAAATAGATACCTTCATTGTCCTGAAAAAAGACTACCTGGAAACGGGCCTCGTGGAAGTGAGAACAACCCACAAGCCGAGCATCATGGCAGAAAATCGAAGCCTAACGCCCCCCGGTCTGAAACCGTGGATCCTCGAAAACATTCTAGCCGGAATAGAGGACGAGAAAGTCACCCGGGCAAAGAACCCACTCCTTTTGCAACAGATCTTTTTGGAAAAAGATGGATCGGTCTCCTCCCGGAATTTAGAGGAAGCCTTAAAGAGGTCCCTGATGGGGTACGCTTTTTTCTTCCTCCTCTTCCTTTCGATTTTTACGGCCTCGGGCTATTTGCTTCAGGGAATGGCGGATGAGAAGGAAAACCGGGTCATGGAAATCGTCCTCTCTTCCATCACTCCGAATGAGTTGATGTTAGGAAAACTGGTTGGTCTGGGAGCTGCAGGACTACTTCAATTAGCAATCTGGGTTTCGATGGGGGTCGTTGGAATCCTCTTCTTTGCGGTGCAGATTGTTCTCGATCCTTTTAGCTTTGTCTACTGCTTCGTCTTCTTCCTTCTCGGATATGTTCTATTTGGAAGTCTCATGCTCGGATTTGGGGCCCTAGGAACGAACTTCCGGGAAAGCCAACAGATGGCATCCCTCTGGGGATTCATCGGATCCGCCCCGATGTTCGCTCAAATCGTTCTGGTCGAAGATCCTCACGGAACGGTCGCAAGAGTATTCTCCTATATTCCCTTCACAGCTCCCGTAACCATGATGCTTCGCTATACCATTGACCCCAAAGGAATGCCGTGGTACGAAGTTCCTGCCGTCATCTCCATTCTTCTGGTGAGCATTTTCCTCGCATTACGACTATCTGCTAAGCTCTACCGGGTAGGACTGCTGCTCTATGGGAAGCGCCCATCAGTACGGGAAATCCTAAAGTGGGTCTTTTCCCCAGCAAACTAACCATCCTTGAGAATGGATTCCATTTGCATAAAATGCGGATC
>CAYRLD010000198.1:0-5319 GCA_964424925.1 uncultured Planctomycetales bacterium | reverse complement strand
AAATAGACATCTTCAACAAGTGCCGAAGTTTTACGCGACATAAGGAAATTGAAGCGGAAGGTCTCTACCCCTATTTCAAGGCAATTGAATCCGGGGCGGATGCCGAAGTCCTGATCCAAGGTCGAAAAATGATCATGATCGGGTCGAATAACTACCTTGGGCTGACAACGGATCCCCGAATCAAAGAAGCGGCAAAAGCCGCCATTGATAAATATGGAAGTGGCTGTACGGGATCACGATTCTTGAATGGAACTCTCGATATCCACGAAGAATTGGAAGAGAGACTCGCTCGCTTCATGAACAAAGAGAAGTGCATTCTTTTCTCTACCGGATTCCAGGCAAACTTGGGCGCGATTTCTACCGTCGTTGGCCGGGATGACACGATTCTTTGCGATCGGATGAATCATGCGTCGATCCTCGATGGGTGCCGACTGTCGTACGGACGAACGCTTAAATTCCGCCATAATGATATTGCCGATCTCGAACGACTGCTTACCTCGACCGATCTTCAAGAGAGTGAGTCGGCAAATCTCGTCATCACCGAAGGAATCTTCTCCATGGAAGGGGATATCGGTGCCGTAGACAAGATTGCCGCCTTGAAACAGAAACATGGATTTCGGATCCTTCTCGATGACGCACACGGTGTGGGCTATATGGGACCCAAAGGTCGGGGGGTTGCCGAACATTTTGATGTTGAAGCGAGCGTTGATCTCATCATGGGGACTTTCTCAAAATCCTTCGCTTCTCTCGGCGGATTCATTGTCGGAGAGGGAGAAATCCTCGACTATATCAAGCACCATGCACGATCGCTCATCTTCTCCGCTTCGATGCCTCCGGCGAATGTCGCGACGGTACTGACCGCCCTCGATATCATGGAGAAAGAGCCCGAACATCGGGAGAGACTCTGGAAGAATACGCACAAAATGAAAAAAGCGTACCAGGAGCTTGGATTCAACATTGGAAATACAAACTCCCCCATCATTCCCATTATCATCGGGGATATGGAGAGAACGATGCATTTCTGGAAAGCCCTCTTCGAAGCAGGAGTATTCGTGAATCCAATCGTTCCTCCAGCCGTTCCCCCAGACCTATCCCTCCTCCGGACCAGCTATATGGCAAGCCATACAGAAGAGGAACTTGACCGGGTTCTGGAGATCTTCGGAAGCGTGGAAAAAAAGCTGGGCGTCATCTAAGCACTCATGAAGATTGATGTCACGCCAGTAAAGACCGATTCGGAACTCGACCAATTTCTCAGACTTCCCTGGGATCTCTATCGCCACGATGCAAATTGGATCCCCCCCCTCCTGAGTTCGGAAAAGAAATTGCTCGACCGAAAAAACAACCCCTTCTGGGCCCACTCCGAAGGAGAGTATTTTCTCGCCCGACGAGGGAAGAAGGTTGTGGGACGAATCGCCGCGATCGTCAACGGAATGCATAACCAAATACACGAAGAGAAGACCGGATTCTTCGGCTTTTACGAGTGCGAATCGGATCAAGAGGCCGCGAATCTGCTCCTTTCTACGGCAGAAGATTGGGTCCGTTCCCGGGGGATGACCACCATGCGTGGCCCCGCCAATCCCTCAATGAATGATACCGCCGGGATGCTCGTCGACGGATTCAAATGGCCCCCGTTCGTTATGATGACCTACAATCCGCGCTACTATCCAGGACAACTGGAATCGGCCGGCTATACCAAAGCGATGGATCTTCTCGCCTACCTCCTCCTTCAAACAGAAGTAGTTCGAAAAAAGATCGATCGCGTTGCGGGACACATTCAAGAAAGAAAGAACATCCAGATACGAACCGTAAATCTCCGCCGATTTGAAGAGGAACTTCGACTCGTTATGGAGATCTATAATAATGCGTGGGAACGAAACTGGGGCTTTGTTCCCATGACGGACGAAGAGATCTCCTTTGTCGCCCACGACATGAAATCAATCATCCTCCCGGAATGGACTTACTTTGCCGAATATCAGGGAGATACCGTCGGATTTTCGCTCGCCCTTCCCGACATCAACACGGTTCTGCGAAAATGTAACGGGAAGCTCTTTCCCTTTGGCTGGTACCATTTCCTCCGGTTCAACCTACGGAAGATTCCCACCATCCGGGTCGTTGCTCTGGGGGTGAAAAAAGAAGTTCAGCACCTGGGAATCGGAACTCTTTTCTACAAGAGATACTTCGACGAAGGATTTAAACGAAATTACCGGGCTGCCGAAATGTCCTGGATTTTAGAAAACAATGATGTCATGAACCGTCCCCTCCGCTTAATGGGAGGGCAACCCTACAAAACCTACCGGATGTATGAGAAACAGCTCGCTCAAGACCATCAGGGAGAACCGTAACCTTTTACACCTACGGACGTGGAAAAAAGAAGTCGCCCCGGACTGCGAGAAAACACCTTTCCCTTCAAACGATCATCCAAATCCGAAAAGACCTGCTCTAAGTACCCCCCTCGAATCTTGGAATAGAGAGCCGCCACGGGTCGATCCCCTTTCTCTCCCGGGACCCCCCCGTCAGGCGTAAGAAAAAGCAGATGGTTTTTCATTTCCGTATCTAGAGTCCAACGGGCCGAGCTTGAGAAAGGAAGCGTTGGGGCAACGGCTTCCCATTGCAACTGAGGGGTCTCTCCTAAAACATACGCTCCCACGAAACCGGTACGGTTTCCCGGTTCGCTCGCCATCGTTTCACTATACAGATACAGGACCCCGTCCAAATCGATCGGAACCCCTTCGCACATCCCTTTTGACCACTCACGATCCTCGGGTAAAGAAATCGAATACGCGAACCGCTTTTTCCGCAAATCGAACACATATACCCCTGACTTTCGCCTCTGTACTCCGGAGGGAATCATGAGAACAAGGTGTGAATCTCGCGCAAAGATCTGACTCCCTCGCACATCCGTCCCAATCTGGTTCGGAGAAAGGGTGATCAGATAAAGGTCTTGGCCAACCGTTTTTCCCCGAAGGGAAATCCCACGAAGTTGTCGATTCCGTCCCGACAGCCCTTGAAGTACATGAAAAACACCGGCCGCCTCATCCACAGAGTGGGAAAGAATCCCCTGAGGAAAAAGAACCTCTTTGGAAAGGGGCTCCCCCGTCTTTCGATCAAAAATCCGCAGAACAGACTTCCCGGAAGGAGAAAACTGTAGAACAGAGATCGCCTCATCCTGATAAAACGAGGAAAGAGTGACCTTTTGAGAAACAGATTGTGCGAGAGGATAATTTCGAATCCACCGAACCGCTCCGGTCCGGTCCTCAAGACAGACTAATCGACTTTTCCCCGCCTCATTTCCCCCTAGAAGAAGAGTCCCCTCCCCTCCTTTCATCCCCTGAATCGAGAATCGACCGCCCTCTGTTGTAAAAATCCACTCCTGAACACCCGAACGAACATTTACAGCGACAACAACCTCCGGCCAAACAATGGCAAGAGAGTACCCCTGCGTATAGGCAGCGCCGATAACAGGGGCCCCTTTATCCGGAGGAATCGTCCCGAGTGTGAAAGAAATATCGAGGAGAGACTCTTTCCTTTTCACCTTCATCGACACCAAGGAGCCGGGAATCCCCGCACGAAGGAAACGGGAAACCAAAAAGGATGTCGTCGGAACTCCATTCAATTCCTCAATGAGGTCTCCAGAGACAAGGCCCGCTCGGGCCGCGGGAGAATCTTGATCGACCGAGCGCACAGAGAAGGTTCCCTTCTTCCCTTGCATACGAATCCCGGAATAACCAAAAGGGTGATTCACCCTCCATTTCCGACTTCCATCATGAATATCCCGCAATTCCACCGAAGAACCTAGTTGCAGAAGAGCCCCCTCTTTCGGGAACATAGGGGGAACCAGACCCTGCGGGTGGAGCGGAGAGAGAGGAAGGATCCCCTCTTTCTCCAAAGTTTGGCCTACTTGAGAAAGGGCTCCATCTGGAAGATCCTTTTGAGGAAGAGCATTCTCAGCAATTCTTTGTAGCCATTGACCGGCGATTTCATGGACAGGGCTCGTATTTCCCTTGGTAACCAAAACTGTATCGCCAAATTGAAGTCGCCAATCCTGTAAGGCAGAGACCAGCCTCTCCCGATCCCCAAGCCTCTCCAACAACTGAAAAATGGGACGCGGATCTGAGGGAAGAGAAGTTTCCCGGAGAAGGCCCAAAGCCTTCTCCCATTCTTCTTGGCCCAAGAATTCCTCCAGAAGAAGTCGTCTCGCCTCCTTCGCCGCCTGACTATTGGGAAAAAGAGTCCCAATCTTCCGCCACCCTCGTAATCGATCCTCTTGAACCTCTTTCAAAGCCTGCTTCGCCACGATCTCCACATGACGATAGGCTCCTGGATCCTTCTCTTGAATTTTGGAAATTAGGTGAGAGGCAAATTCCCGAACCCGTACGGAGGTCTCCCCCCCGCGTACGGAAAATATGTAGTCGGGATAAAGGTCTCTCATTTTTCTACATAAATCAATGGCCTCCCGATTTCGGCCCATCTCATAGAGCAGTTCCGACATCTTCCATTCCATGTGCGCTTTCTTCCACGGACTCGGAGCAAACTTTCTTGCCTGCTGGAAATATCGAAGCTTGGAAGGTAGGGAGGAATTGTCCAGATCTTCCCCAATTTTCAGAAAGAGTTCATGCAAGCGATCCCGAACGGTTGTGGAAGGAGGCCCCGTCCCTTTGGTCATGCGATCGTATTCTAAATACGCCTCTACCGCTTCCTTCCAGATCCCTCCCGAATCCATCAAGGCGGCATAATCGAGCAGACTTTTTAAATCAGGAGGCGACTGTTTTATCCGAGAGGCAAATCTCCTTCGTACGGTAGCCGCATCGGTATAAAAGTAGATTTTATCGGTCGAAACGACGAGGGTACTTCCGGCGAGAAGAAGATTCCCTTTCTGCTTCTCGCCCTTCCAGTCAGGAGTGCGGATTTTTCGCCAACTCCCAAGGCCAGCATATAATCCAAGAGCGCCCTTCCCGCCCGCCTGGATCGAAAGGTATACATCCTCGCCTACAATCTGCCCCCGCCCACACCCACTCGTATTCGCGGAAGCGAGCGAATGTGCCCGGAAATCGGATAGACGAAGCACGTAACTGGAGACCCCGCCCAAAATCATCCAATCATCGACCACCCCGAGGAGCCACTTCATTTCCGGCCACGGAACGACTCCGGTCTTTGCGACAGCCCGAGGAAGCGATATAGGCGCCCCGGATTGTTGATCAAAGGCGAGAAGCTCATTCGAATCTTGCGGAAGAATCCAAACCCTCCCTTGGGAAAGAACCGGGTCATTGGCAGGTCGAATATTGACAGAACTTTGTGAATTCCAATTAGGAACTCGAATAT
>CAYRLD010000197.1:0-5332 GCA_964424925.1 uncultured Planctomycetales bacterium | reverse complement strand
AATATCCAAGAACAATGGACCCAACCAAAGTTGACCCGACGAAAAGCAGCCCAATGAGGGGACGCTGGTTTTCGTCATTTGCCGCCATGGCGCGTCCTTTTCGCTATGAGAGAGTTGGAGTAATCTCTCAATTCGCGGGTATTCTATCGACCGTGTTTAGTATGTCAAGAGTTAGCAGAGGTTGATATTCAATTTCATTGGGTCTACTTGTTCGATTTTTCAAATTCGTGTTATACTTCCTACCGTTACTCGTCTCAGGATAGGAATAACGTTCATGGAGCCTCAATCAGATACGGATCTTATTGCGAAGTGTATTGCCGGAGAAATCGAGGTCTATCAAGTATTGGTCGACCGATATAGTTCCCGGATTGTAAATGTCGCGTACATGATGATCGGGGATCGTCATGAGGCGGAAGATGTAGCCCAGGATGCTTTTGTCCGGGCGTACAAGGCGTTGCCGAAATTTCAGCACAAAGCGAAATTCTCCAGTTGGCTTTATCAGATAGCCTTAAACCTCTGTAAGGACTTCCTGAAGTCGAAAGCTCGTTCCATCAAGAAGATGGATGATGAAAAGCTTCAGGCGCTCGAAAAGAGGATGGAGGGATCGGTTTCTCAGGTGCTTCTAGAGGCGGAACTTTCCGAGGGAATTCGGGATGTAATCTACGGTCTTCCTGAACTTTATCGGGAAGTCTTCGTGCTAAGGCATCTGCAAGGGGTCGATTACGACGATGTGGCTGAAATTACGAATGTTCCGGCCGATACCGTACGGGTTCGGGCGTACCGGGCGAGAGAACTTCTTCGGTCCTCTCTTGCTCCGATCGTCGATACGTACTGGAAGGAAATGGCTGCGAGAGAGAAAAATGGCGCAAAGAGTGGATAGAAGTAGGAGTCTAGGCAATGAGTGAGAATGAAGAGAGAAAAGAGATCAATAAAGCTCTTGATGGCGAGATGTCGGAGCATGAAACGAAGCTCTTCCGACGGAAGCTAAAGGAAGATCCTAAGATGAACAATGAGTATCAACAGCTTCGTACAATAGATGAAGAGTCGATTAAGGCGATCACCCCTATTGATGTCTCCGAAGACTTCTCCACCCGAATCCTCGGTAAAATCAAGAAAGAGTCGAAAGATCCTAAAAAAGAGGAGTAGCTTTCCCGAGTTGTGACGTAACCCTCTGTGATCAAGTGAGTTAAAATTTCACAAAAACAATAAAAATCCGTGAAACAATCCCCTCTTCCAGCCGTCTAACTAGTGTGATGAGAAGAAAATAAGAAAATTCCCATAACCCCCAGTTCTCCCCAGACAGATGCCCGGGAAGTCGCATGACCGACCGGGCATTCCTATTTTTGCACCGGTAGCTTTGCGTAGAGGATCTCTTTACGGAGTTTCTTATCCTGGATATAGAGCCATCCCATTTTCCTCAGCCAGATCGTTGTCTCCATAATCCCTTCTCGAACGTCGGCGTATCGGTATTGAAATCCTGTTTCGAGGCTTTTTCGGTTTGAGAACCAGTAGCTCGATCCAAGGTATTCGGCCGATTGAGGCTCGAACATACGTAGACGTCGAATCCCAAATTTTCGCTCGAGGAACATCCATCCCTTTACGAAAAGTAGGAATACGATCCGGAGAAATCCACAAGGGATGAGGGGGAGGTCGATGAGTCGTCTTCCTGCAACCAACGCCAGGAGGTGCATAAATTCATGTTGGGAGAGAATGCTTCCGTCGGTCACATTATAGTCTTCCCCGATCGATTCCGAACGGTCTGAAATATATAGGGCAAATCGGGCCAGGTCCTCTACGTGGACGGAAGCATTGAGGTAGTTCTTTCCATCTTTCACGATAAAGGGTACTCCTCCGTGTGCGATGAGGAGGATCAGTCCGCATTGGCCGTAGGTGCTTCCGGGGCCGTAAATGGGGGCCGGACGGATGACCGTGAGGGGGAGGCCTTCATCTCGATGGGCTTTCCAGAGCATTTGCTCCTGCTCCCATTTGGAGACGGAGTAGGCGTTCACCAGGTGTGTTCCCGCTGGTGCGGTCGCTCCAAAAGGAGTGTTTTTGGGAGAGGAGGATTCCTCGTCAAACGGAGTGTTTACTTTTCCTCTACTCCGAGTGGAGTACGGTTTTCCGAAAACACCACAGGTGCTCCAATGAATAAATTGGGTCAGCTCTGCTTTTTTTGCATATTCGAGAAGGTTCTTTGTTCCCTCTACGTTAATTTTTCTTAGTCGGTCAAGCGGGGCGCTGTAATCGTAGAGAGATGCGGTGTGGAAGAGGTGGGTAATTTTGTTTTCGAAAAGGGGCGCGAGGCTTTCTGGTTCGAGTAGGTTTGCTGGGATCAAGGTCAGATTCGGATGGTTGAGGTCGAGCCCAATCTTGGCGAGAACGGGAGCGCGGGTCTGGTCTTCCAAAGCCTGAGGAAGATCGGTCCCGATCACTTTTTCTCCCCGTCCGAGAAGTTCCCGGATGACGTGGGAAGCGGAAAAGCCGGTTGCGCCCGTGACCAGATTCAGGCGTTCCATATCCTCACTATTCTCCTGCGATGATCGAGCGGTATTTTTTGTAGGCCGGTTTTTTCGATCCATCCGGTTTGACCAATCCGAAATACCCTTCGACGCTTTCAATGAGTGTGAAGGGAAATTGTACGCCGGTATTCCCCGGTTGTTCTTCGCCTTCGAGGCTGTACCAGTAGAATCCATCCGCTCCCGCAGAGAGGGCGCTTTCTACGGCTTCCTCCATATACTCTGATTGTCTCTTTTCGGTGAAGCCTTGGTGTCCCGGTTGGGAGGGGTATCCCGTTTCGAGGATGACCACTCTTTTCCCGGGAGAGGCAAGTTTGGCAAGGGTGACCATGGATCCAACCGCTTCTCCGAGAACCGGCCATCCGAAGAGGTAGTTTGGATAGACATCGAGACCAACGATATCGATCCAAGAATTCCATTTTGCCAGATCGAGAGGCCACGTCGGGAGGGTGGTGTGGAAATTGACGGCGACAAGTGCGGAGGGGTCGTTCTGTTTCACGCTCTTGTGCAGGGTCTGTAGGATTTCGGTACGAAAGTCAGGGTCTTTCCAGAGTTCCCCCGATCTCCAACCCCATGTTACGGTAAGCCCTGCGGCATTAAGTTCGTTCTCCAGTTGCCAATAGTCGACTCGGTCTCCATATCGCAGAGCCGCCGCTTGAGCGAAGAGAGAGAGGTGACCGAGGAAGGTCTCTCTATCGAAATCGGGGGTGAAGGGGTTTCCATTCCCAAGCTTCGGCAATCGTTTGGTAAATCCGCACGCGAGGACAATAAAGGGGGCCAATCCTTGGTCGATGCAGTCATCGATCTTTTGATCGATTCCGCTCCAGTTCTTGGTGGAATCGCCGAAGGCGTATTCCGCTACCATCTGGGGGGTGATCTCTTCTACGAGAAGTGTTGGGTTTGGAATTTCCTTCTCCACAATATTCCAGGGGATCGGAAAGCGAACGTAATTGCAGCCGATATCGACCGCCATCTCCGTTGTTCTGGAATTCGGTTTCAACATGACGCCCCATTGGAACGACGTATCGATCGTCTTCAGAATCTCTTCTGTAGAGCCGAGAATGGCCGGTGTGGCCTCGACCTCTTCCTGGCATCCGGATAGAAGGGGAAGGATCCCCAGGAGCAGGAAGAGGGTTTGTACGGCACGGTAGATCATGTTCGATCTACCGAGGGAAGATCTTCTTGTTGTTGATCTTCATGACGTCGGCAAAGTTCCCTTTGATCTTCATGTCGCCAGAGAAGAAGGCTGCTTGTGGGTCAACTTTTCCTTCGGCCATTCCGAGCCAGGTTTCGTCACTCGTCATAACGGTCGCGGAGGCGTGTTCGGCGGTTCCTTCGCCCATGGTGCAGGCGTCATCTTCGATCTGGACGTAGAAGTTTCCCCCCTTGTCTCCGGAGAATTCGAATTGGACGGTCGCTTCCCAGTCGCCTGCTTCGTCCGCCTTGAATCTTCCGCAGAGGGCTTCGATCAAGTCTTTGCATGTTTTTTCGTCTTCACTCATAAAGATACTCCTTTCGTTTGTAAGATTAATAAGCGCGGGGGAGTCCGAGAACATGTTCCGCGATGTAGTTCAAAATCATTTCTTTGGTAATCGGTGCGGTTCTGAGGAGACGGGCTGCCTCCCAGAAGTAGATGATGCCGTACTCTTCGGAGAATCCATATCCTCCAAGAGTTTCGATCGCCTGGTCACACGCCTTGATCGCCGCTTCTGCCGCGAGATATTTGGCCATGTTTGCCTGGGAGCCGATAACTCCGGGATGTTCATCTTGGTCAAAGAGCCACGCCGCTTTGTAGGTCATGAGCCGGGCGGCTTCTACCTGGGCTTTGATATCGGCGAGGGGGTGTGATATTCCCTGGTACGATCCGATGGGGCGATCTTTGAAGACTTTTCGTTCCTTCGCGTAGTTTACCGCCTTGTCGATCAAGAAGTCGGCCATGCCGAGCCCGGTCGCGGCGGCGAGAATCCTCTCCGGATTAAGGGAGTTAAAGAGTGCCATCGATCCCTGGTCGATCTGGCCGATCAGGTTTTCTTCCGGCACATGCACATCATCGAAGAAGAGGGTCCATTGGGTCATCCCTTCAATCCCGCGGGTCGGGATCGGTTGCATTTCGATTCCCTTTGCCTTTGTGTCGACAACGAAGAGGGTGAGTCCATACGCCTTTGGCATTCCATCTTTCTGTACTTGGTCGTAAGAAGTCGTCCGAGAGACCAGAAGCATCTGGTCCGCAACATCCGCTCCGGTGATGAATACCTTTTGTCCGTTCACCTTATAGCCTGAGCCATTTTTGGAGGCGAGGGTGTTGATTCGGAATGTATTGGAACCGGCATCCGGTTCGGTTAATGCAAAGGCAAATTTTGATTTCCCAGAAGCGATGTCAGGAAGCCACTTCTTTTTCGCTTCTTCGGTTCCGTTGCGGAGGATGCAGGCCGCATCCATATTCGTGACGACAACGAGAGCGTTTCCGAATCCTTGTTTCCCGAGTTCTTCGACACCCATCGTAAGGGCGAGAAGTCCCATGCCGTTCCCACCGTACTCTTCAGGAACGAGGCATCCCATCAGGCCCACTTCGGACATAGCATCCCAGAGGTCGTGCGGGAATTTCTTTTCTTTGAGAATCTCCCGGTGCATCTCTTCCCGGCGAGGTTCAAATTGTTTGAGCATGTCTTTGACGCTGGAGCGGAGCAGTTGCTGCTCTTCGGAAGGAGCGAATCCCATATCCATTAGTTCACCTCATCATTTCTGCAAAACTGACTGAGAGTCATTATCGTGAGGTGAGAAGAGATGTCAATATAAACTTGTAAGTAAGTGCTTAC
>CAYRLD010000196.1:0-5333 GCA_964424925.1 uncultured Planctomycetales bacterium | reverse complement strand
GTTTTTGAGCGAATATTTGAGGCTCCGCGGAGAACGTGGGGTCGTCGTCGACTCTTTGCCTTAGGGTTTGTCCTATTTTCTCTTCTTCTGTTTCTGGTAAGTGCTTGGGGAATCCTTTTGGCTACTTGGGTCGGGAGTACCTTTGCAAAGGTAGCCGGGATTGCGATCCCCTTGATCGCTCTGTGGATGTCGGTGGGAATCTTTTTCCGGTACGCAACGCGCCGGCATGAAGGAAATCGGCGTCGTGGTTTTCGGGGGGCGACGGTGACGTTGATTCTTTGGGGTGTCGAATCAGCTCTCTTTTCTTATTTTGTTTCTGAGATTGCCCGGTATACCGAATTCTATGGGGGACTTGCTACCGTGGCGATTCTTCTGGCCTGGTTGTGGCTCATGTCCTTCAGCCTGATTATTGGCGGAGAGGTCAATGCCCGGATCGAAGGGGGGCGTGCGTAACGGGCCGCCTTGTCCCGTGCACGTTTCGGGTCTATACTTGAGAGAAGAAAGATGATGATTCCCGAAATATTGCTCATTGAAACCGAACACCGGCCTGGCAGCCTCGCTACCGTTCTCGGCATCCTTGCTGAATTGAATATCGTTATTGAGGGCCTTACCTGTGTTCGGAGAACGGAAGAGAAGAGTACCTGGGAATTGACCGTTGATGTCACCTCGGATCAATCCAAGGTTCTGGCGACCCGGATTGATGCTCTTCCCAATGCAACCGTCCTTGGGAAATCGGACCGGGTATTCAAACGGCATAAAGGCGGGAAAATCAATATGGTCAGTCGGTCCCGCCTGGAAAATCTGGAGCAACTTCGAGACCTCTACACCCCCGGTGTTGCACGCGTATGTATGGCGATCCATGAAAATCCAGCTCTGGCGAATACCTTTACAAATCGATCGAATACGGTCGCGGTGGTAACCAACGGATCGGCCGTATTGGGGTTGGGGGATATCGGGCCGGTTGCCGGTCTTCCTGTTATGGAAGGGAAAGCGGCGCTATTCCATGAATTGGTCGGTATTTCAGGCGTTCCGATTTTGATCGATTCGAGGGATTCGAAAGTCCTTGTAGAGACCATTGCCTCCATCGCTCCCTCGTTTGGGGCGATTCAACTCGAGGACATTGGTGCTCCAGAATGTTTCGAAGTGGAAGCGGCTCTTGCCAAACGGGTTTCGATTCCCGTTTTGCATGATGATCAACACGGAACGGCAGTTGTAGTATTGGCCGCTCTTCTTTCCGCGACGAAAGAGCTTCCTTTGAATTTGAAAAAGAGTGTCGTGGGTCAAATCGGCCTTGGGGCGGCAGGGATTGGTGTTGCCCGTCTTCTGATGGCCTTCGGCGTCCAGAACGTTCTGGGAACAGATCTAAGAAAAGAATCTCTCTCCCGCCTCGAAAGCATGGGAGGAACGGGATGTGACCTAAGAGAACTTGTGGAGAAGGCGGATGTGGTGATCGCGACGACCGGAGTTCGAGGTCTGATCAAACCGGAATGGATTCGTCCTGGGCAGGTGATCCTCGCCTTGAGTAATCCCGAGCCGGAGATCGAACCGGAACTTGCGCTATCAAAAGGAGCCGCTTTCGCTGCCGATGGAAAGAGTGTCAATAATGTGCTCGCCTTCCCGGGACTTTTCCGGGGGGCCCTCGATGCGGGGGCGACGGCCATTACAGACCCGATGTTGATTGCGGCTGCACAATGTCTTCATTCTTTGGCACCGAAGGATGGCCTGGTTCCCGATCCTCTGGACCGGAACGTTCATAAAGCGGTGACAGAGGTGGTTGCCCAAGCGGGTCCCTAGCGAGTTTTCTCGTCTGGAAGGGCTTCAAGAAGGACACGAAGGACATTTCTTCCCATAATCTTTTCGATCTCTTCGGGTGTGAACCCGTCTTTCAGGAGGCCTTCCGTGATGAGCCCCATCCCGGTGCAATCGAAGGGTGTCGTCACCGTTCCGTCAAAATCAGATCCGAGCCCGACATGATCGATTCCCGCGTGCGTGGCCACGTATCGAATACTTTTTACAATGGAGTCGACATCCGCCTCTCCCACCGCCTCTTTCCAGAAGCCAATTCCGATCACGCCGCCATTTATGCGAACTTTTTCCAGAAGAGAATCGTCGATATTGCGGTCGCTATCGAAAGCACCCCGGACCCCGGTATGAGAAAAGACGATCGGCTTGGTAACCAGGTCGAGAGCTTCTTCGATCAACTTGTGGGATGCATGCGAAAGGTCGATCAAGATCCCCAATTTTTCCATTTTGAGAAAACACTCTTTTCCAAATTTCGTCAGCCCGGTTTGACTCGTTCCGTGCGCGGAGCCTCCTAGTTCGGTATCGAAGAAGTGGGTGGGCGCCATCATACGAACCCCGGCGTCAAAGAGTCGGTCGATATTTTCAATTTTTCCTTCGAGACAGTGCGCTCCTTCAATTCCGAGGTATCCGGCCACTTGTTCCGGGTTCTGATCCCGTTCTTTGATAAAGGTGCTCAGATCTTCTTTGGTAAGGATGACCCGGAACGTTCCTTCCGAATTCCTTTCGGCTTCATGCAGCCGCTCACATTGGTAGAGCGCTCTTTCCAGAAGACTGTTCCAGGTTCGCGCCGGCCAGAAGGAGGTGACAACGAGACCCCGGATCATCACATCGGCTGGATTCTCATGACCGCTGTACCCGGATGCGGTAGGTGTTTTGGTTACGATGGTGAATGCTTGAAGGGCGACACCACCTTCCTGGAGCCTCGGAATATCGACATGCCCGTAGGAATTTCGCTCCAGAAGGTTTCGGTTCCAGAGGAGGGCGTCGGAATGAAGGTCGGCTACGAAGAGAGATTGATGAAGCGATTGGGCTTCTTCCGAGATCGGATATGGCCCCGGCGAAATCGAATCATTGGCAATCCGATCATACAGTCGAGGAATAAGGGGGCTCGAGAGTGGAATCAGAATAAGTATTCCAAGAAGGATTCGTTTTAGACGCTTCCGTTTGGTTGGCGGATTTTCATTCTGTTTCGGGGTTTCTTCCATAGCACGCATTCCTTCTCTTTGAGATGCCAAAGTATAGTGGGCCTCTTCTCTGCAGACAAGGGGATCAAGATGCGTGGCGGGCAATGGAATGGTCCTGCCATAGATTAATGGTCCAAGGAGTTATCTGAGAGGATTTCTCGGGTAGAGGTCCAATTTAGGAATTTCTCAAAATCTCTGAGATGTTTGGAGGTTGGTTTAGAGTTGAATTTGTTTTCGATGCGCGTCATCGATCCCGAGTGGAAGATAAATTTCCGAAGGGTGGTTGAGGGTAGTGGGAGAAGAGTGTGGCCACTTTTCATTAGTTGTTCATTGGCCGAATGAGTGATGTCTTCCCCCTGCGTACTGAAAAATTTCGCCCCCGTGTCTCGAAATACTTTGGTGTTGTACAGGGAACAGATCGATCGCAGTGTGGGGAGTCCCGGTTTATGCTCGGGGGGGGAGAAGTTTCGTAGGACTCTCCAAAACATCCAGCGGGACCGGGGCGAGATCCCCTTATGGCAAGGCCCCACCGCGGCATGGTTTCCTGAGGAGAGTTTTTCCTGCAGAAATTCCAGCCATCCAGAATGATGCACAAAAACGTCGGAATGCATGATAAGGAAACGCGCAGTATCGATCTCCTCCAGTACGTCATTAATACAGCGGAAATGGGAGACGGCGGGGTCGTTGGGGTGAGGGCTCTCTACGAGTCTGATCCAGGAGAGACTTTTAAGGTATTCCAACGATTCGTCTTGAGATCCATTATCGAGGACCCATACAGGGTGATCTTTGGAAGTATACCGACGGATCGACCGAAGGCAGAGCTTGATCGCATCGGGCGTCTGGTAGTGCGGAATGAGAATTGTAATTCGATTCTTCATCGATAAAGAAGCGTAAGGGAATACTCCCTTTTAGACAAGAAAGGCCATCCACTCCTTACTCGGAATGGATGGCCTTTTTTCTAGGAGGGGAGAGCTTGGGATTATTGTGCCAGCCGGAACCAATAGGTATGGGGCATGGCGATCGTATTCTGGTTGGTCATGCTGGAAGGGAGTTGTGTAAAGTTTAGACTCGAGGTCCGGCGGTTCCATCCGTGTAGGGCGCTCGAATCGATCTGGCCCCAAAAGGAGAGGTTACTCGATCCGTTCGGTACGAGGAGGGCGACATAGTATTGTTCCCCTTCTAATAGGGTGACGCTTGAATCGAAATCGATATTGACGATCTCGTGCTTTGTCCCGGTCATTGTGGAACCGTTTCCCGAAGCGAGTTGCATTCCCGGTTTGTTTCCTTCCACGGTATAGATGCTTCCCATTATGGAGACGCCTGCCGCACCGTTTTGTTTGAAGAAAGAGACTTTGCTGTAGGTGCCTGTTCGAGGAGCGATAAAACGTTCGAAGTAGATACTTCCTTCTAATTCGGCACCATTGGCGTGAAGGGAAAATGCGGGGGAGAAGGGTTCATAGGCAACGGGAGCGGAATTGGTTTGAACTGGGATCGGTCTCCAAGTTTCTCCGACGCTCTTCACCTCAACGATCCCTCCATTTTCCCGAATCCCGTATCCGTCATCTCCAGGAATGGCTCCAAAGTTTAGATATCCGTCCCCCTGGATACTGTTGAGACCGACGGAATTATCGACATCGAACCTATGGATCGCAGAGGACGTTCCGACGGAGACATGGCCTCTTTCATAGAAGAGGTCATCCCCCGCTTTTATCCAGCGGGATGTATCTGTCTCGGTAGAGCCGGCCATCACCATGGAAGGTCCTCCGGAAGCACCACCGCTACAACCGGTACTCCAGACGAATCCGCACGCGATTCCGAGTACCACAAACGTAAAAGCTCTTATATCGTTTTTCATTCAAGTCTCCTTTCAGGACACCCCAATTATGTGATTCCACTGATATCCATAGGTCGTTCCTTGGGACCCGGTTACCAAAAAATGAAAAATCTTTTTAAGGGGTTTTTGTGTTACTATTTCCCTGTAGTAAGGGTTTTCCTTGAATGGTTTGCTTTCTGCAATAGACTTGAGTTCAAGTTCGTTAGAATTCAAATTCTGGAGGGAAGATACTTTGTCGAGGGTTGTTTTGGTTCTGGGCATGCTTTTTGGCCTCTTTTCTGCACATTTGGCCGTTTTCGCCCAGGATCAGCAACTGGGGGCTCGAACCAAGGCGATGGGGGGAAGTTATACGGCGTTTGAGGATGATCCTGTTTCGATTTGGCTTAATCCGGCCGGAATTGCGACACAACCGGACCAATTTGCGGTCTGTTACCAGACCTATACCGCCTATCCAGTAGAACGTTCCCGAGGGGACTACGAAAACGTCAATACATCGGTATCTCCAGAAACGG
>CAYRLD010000195.1:0-5377 GCA_964424925.1 uncultured Planctomycetales bacterium | reverse complement strand
CGAAATAGCCTCCTCAATCTCTTCCCGGGACGGCTTTTTCTTCTCTTTGAGGAGCGCCTTCGCGGCGCATAGGATTCCCGGGGTGCAATATCCGCATTGAGCGGCATTCAATTCCGCGAAAGCAACCTGAAGGGGGTGAGGAGTGGGGCCGTCGGCGAGACCTTCTACCGACTCGATTTTTCGTCCGGGACACTCTAGCCCGAGAACAAGACAGGAGAGTTCCGGCTTTCCATCGATGAGAACCGTACAGGTCCCGCACTCCCCCAATTCACATCCATGCTTGGTTCCGGTCAGACCCATATCTTCCCGGAGAATCTCCAGGAGGGTCTTGTAAGGGTCAAATGCGACCTCGTGTTCTTCGCCATTTACATCGAGCGTCAGATGAACCTTGTTCTTCACTGAAGAATCCCCAATCGATCACTATTCCTTACGAAGGATACCCTGATTGGGGTCGTTTCGGCGACAGTTTTTGGCGGAAGGGTGGGGCAAATTTTACGGGACTATGGACGCTTCCATTTCAGCCGGGCTTCGACCTCTTTTCCGTCCCGGATCACGATCACCTTTATGGATCGACCATAGGGAACCTTCTGCATCCACTGCCGCAAATTGAGAAGAGACTTCCCTTGCTGGAATTTTTTTCCATCAAAGTCGATGAGGATATCCTCTTTTTGCAAGTCGCCACTCGCCGCGGCGCTATCGGGGCTGACCGAGTTAATCCGGATTCCGGTACACCCTTCCTCAAGACCGAGTTTCTTCGCTTCTTCACCATCAATCTCGGCACATTGGACTCCGAGAAATTTCCCCGCATCGAGTTCCTGAACATACTTCTTCCAACGCGCTTCAAGCTCATAAAGAGTGAGCCCTTTAAAGGCAATTTTCCATGCTTCATCGTGGCTGATGCCGCCATCTCTCATTAATTCATAATAGGTAGCGAGCTTCTTCCGATATTTCCCGTTGGGAATCTGTTTTCCCCGATCTTCCTGCTTAGGATAGGTCATCAGAAAGTGGCAGAAAGACCAGGATTGGGCATAACAGAGCCCTGCATTGTTCATAAATTTCCGTCGGTCGAGGCGAAGAAGATTCTTCAGAGAGTACGCCTTTCTCTCTTTGATCGCTTTCTGTATCAAAGGAAGCCTCATCCGGGCAATATCCCCCGATTTAATGCACATATAGAGTTTGCCTTTTCGAACCTCACTATTTCCGATGCAATCCGCAATCCCCTCGGTAAACCACATCGGGAAATTGCCCATATTCTTCGAAGTGATGTCGGTGAATTGGTGCATTCCCTCATGGGCGAAGAACGGTTTCATGTTGGAAGGGTCGTAATACCCGACCAACTCCTTTCCATTATAATAGGCACCGGACCCCTTGGGAGCACCTGCTGCCATATACTCTTCATTGTCCTTATGAAGAATCAGAGTAAACTCTCGACTCTCTACCGCTTTTTTATTCTTCGGTTTCAGAAGCGCCATATAGGTTTTATGAACGATTTCCATGAAATCGAGTAACTCCTGAGCTTGTGCCTCTGTCGCTGTCGACTTAAGAAAATAGTGATCGCTCCAGAGTTTGACCGGAAAATCGAGTTTCTTTTCCTTCTGCTGCGCAGAAACGGGAAGGGAGACGAGGAGGAACAGGAGGCAGGATAGCGATTTTAGCACGAAAAAAGCCCTTTCAAGACATCCGATCGTAAGACTGCAAATTATACAACTGAGAGAAGGGAGAAGGGTCGCAAAATATTCGGCGATTCTTGCTCTCGCCGAAGGCGAGGGATATACTCCCCCTCTAAATTGATTCATAAGAAAAGAGGGAAAAATGGGCGCACTACAAGAAGTCACCGATACCGATTTTAAAACGGAAGTTCTCGAGGGAGGTCCTGCAGCGGTGAAGCTCTGGGCGGAGTGGTGAGGAGGTTGTAAAACTGTTGCTCCCGTGATGGAGGAACTCGCAGAAGAATACCAAGGGAAAGTCAAAGTGGTCGGAATGAACGTCGACCATGCACCCGATACAGCCGGCTCTCTCGGTGTCATGGGAATTCCGGTGATCATCTTCTTCAAAGATGGAAATGAAACGGGACGGTATGTAGGTGGAAAAAAGGAGAAGATCGTCGAAGAGATGGATCGACTTCTCTAGAAAACTTCTCCTTTTAGAATCAGATGACAAAGAAAAGAAAGAAAAGTTTCTATCAGATCACGCAGGAACGGTACGCCAAAGCGGCCGAGATCATGGACCTCAGGGAAGAGGTTCGTGAAATCCTCTCCGAGCCGAAAAACGTGATCCAAGTTCACTTTCCGGTCCGCCGAGATAACGGAAAGCTGGAACTCTTTCGGGGATATCGAATTCAACACAACAATATCCTCGGACCGTACAAGGGCGGGATCCGCTACCACCCCCAGGTATCGATGGACGAGGTCGCCGCTCTTGCCGCGATGATGACCTTCAAATGTGGTCTCGTCGCCCTCCCGCTCGGAGGAGCCAAGGGAGGCGTACAGGTCAATCCGCACGACCTGTCGCCCACCGAACATATGCGTCTGACCCGAAGGTTCACCCACGCACTCGCCACCAATATTGGAGCAACTTACGACATCCCCGCGCCCGATCTCGGAACGAATGCGCAAACGATGAACTGGATCATGGATACCTACTCAAATACGGTAGGTTTCTCGGGACGGGATCTCCATTACGGAGTCGTTACCGGAAAGAGTATTTCCTGTGGAGGAAGTCTCGGAAGAGAAAAGGCGACCGGCCAGGGGCTCGTCTACCTCGTGGAAGAGTGGGCACGATTAGAAAAATTCGATCTATCCAATGCGATCTATATTCTCCAGGGGTTCGGAAATGTCGGTTCGAATGCAGCCCGCCTTCTCAATCAGTTTGGGGCGCGATGCGTTGCGGTCATGGACCACCGGGGAGCGATCACCAATCCAAAGGGGATCCCGATCCACGACCTGATCCGCTACACCACAGAACAAAGCACGGTCGTCGGATTTGAAAATACAGAAAAGATCTCGACCGAAGATTTCTGGAGTATGAAGGCCGATATCGCGATCCCCGCAGCACTCGAAAATCAGATCGACGCAGAGGTCGCCGCTTCCATGAATGTCCGACTCGTCGCAGAAGGGGCAAATGGGCCGGTCACGATCGAAGGGAATCAAGTCCTTGTGGACAAAGGGGTCGACATCCTTCCCGACCTTCTCGCCAACGCCGGCGGGGTTATTGTCTCCTTTTTCGATTGTACACAAAATAAAAACAACGACCGGTGGGATCTCGAAGAGGTCGATGCGAAACTAAAAAAACGAATTCTGCGCAGCTACCAGGCGGCCCGCGCTGCACAAGCGCGCCATAAAACAAACATCCGCATCGCCTGCTATATCGTCGCTTGCGAAAGACTTCAGGCCGCCTACGATGACCGCGGGATATTTCCATAGATCACGACTTCCTGCCTTCGTGATACAATTCCCGTAAGACAAGATGAAGAACCCAACTCTCCAGTTTCTCGGCGCCGCGCAATCCGTAACGGGATCGAAGTTCCTTTTGCGGGCAAACGGCCATGAAGTGCTGATCGACTGCGGACTTTTCCAGGGAAAAAAGAAACTCCGCAAACGTAATTGGAACGATCTTCCGATCGACCCCGCCAAGGTGGACGCGGTTCTTTTGACCCATGCACATATCGATCATACCGGATCCCTTCCCCGCCTGGTCCGGCAGGGGTACAAGGGCAGGGTAATCTGTACACCCGCCTCGCATGAACTCCTGGAAGTCATGCTTCCGGACTCTGGCAGAATCCAGGAACATGATGCGGAGTACGCCAATCTCAAGGGCTACTCAAAACATCGGCCGGCTCTCCCTCTCTACACCGAAGAGGATGCACGAAGGGCATTGCGCCTCATCAAGGCGGTCGATTACCGGAAAGAGATCGAAGTCGCCCCCGGAATCCATGCAACGTTTCACCCAAGTGGCCATATCCTCGGCGCCGCGTTCATCGAACTGGCCTTTGAAGGGCGGAGGGTGGTCTTTTCCGGGGACATCGGGAGTTACGACCGGATTGTCATGGACGCCCCCGATGACATCCCCCCGAACATTGACTACGTATTGACCGAATCAACCTACGGCGGAAGAAGCCAGTCATCCCCCCCCGTCCAGGACCAGTTGCGGGACGAAATCAAACCAATTCTCGAAAAGAAAGGGATCGTTATTATTCCCGCTTTCGCAGTTGGCCGAACCACGCTTCTGCTCTACCACTTGAGACAACTTCAGATGCGGGGGGAAATCGCGGATGTCCCGGTATACGTCGACAGCCCGATGGCGACCGATGCGACGACCATTTACTGCAAGTACGGTGACGAGCATAACCTGAAAGTCGATCTACTCCGAAGTTCCGAAGATTGCCCGATCCGGGCACGCACCACCCACCTGGTACGCAAAAGCAGCGAATCACGGGAACTCAACCGCCACCCCGGTCCGGCAATTATCATCTCTTCGAGCGGTATGATCACCGGAGGACGCGTCGTCCACCACGTAAAGCATCACGCCCCGAATGAGAAAAATCTGATCCTGCTCGTCGGATACCAGGCGTACGGAACGAGGGGACGAAGACTCCTAGATGGAGAAAAATCGATTCGGATGTTCGGCCGCGACATTCCCGTAAGGGCAAAGGTCTCTTCCATCCGGGGACTCTCCGCCCACGGAGATTGTGATGACATGATTGCATGGCTAAAAAGCGCACCCCAACCACCGAAGAAAACGTTTCTCGTGCACGGAGAGATGGATGCATTACGGGAGATGGGGTCCCGGGTCACCAAAGAACTCGGCTACGCGCACCACACGCCCGATTACATGGAGACGGTAGCGCTCTAAGCGGTTCGGCCGAAGATCCAGGGGAAACTGACAGGAGTACCCTTTGAAACAATCCGCGTCTGGGTTCGTTCCGCAATCCGGGCGTACCGGGGCGCCAGCTTGCAGACATATTCCTGCGCATCCCGCCCCTTGGCGGAAAGACCGGAAACATTCGGGATATCCCAGAACTCGACGAGATGCCGGGTAATGTCCGCATAGTCCATCGCGGTATAGACATTCAATCTCTGCGCCACGACAGAAAAGACGTCATATAGGTTTTCGGTCTTCCCGTCCTCCATGTACAGGGAGGGCATGGCGATCTTTCCTTCGAGCATCTCCCGGAAGGCAATCATCGCGCCATCCGGGTCATGCTTGAGGCACTCGCCGAAAAAGAGTTTGTAAGCGCTTTCGTGTTTCGCCTCGTCCGCCGCGATTGTGGTGGAGATCTTGGCAAGCATGGAGTCCCCTTCCTTTTCCGCAATTCGGCCGACGTTTCCGTGGGAAATCTTCGTCGCCCGTTCCTGGAAGGAGGTGTAGATAAAGAGCT
>CAYRLD010000194.1:0-5407 GCA_964424925.1 uncultured Planctomycetales bacterium | reverse complement strand
CGAAAGATTCGTCGCCGGGATCGACATCGTTGAAAAGAGGTACCTGGAGAAAGGCGGTATATCGTTGGTGCTGGTTTTCGTAGTTTCCGGTTTGAAGAAACGTGTTGCCCGAAGCGGTGCAATGGTCGGCGTTGGCGCGGAAACGAACATGCGCGCCGGAACAATCCTCGAAATGGTTATTCACTACCGATATGTGGTGGACGGAGTAGGCATTATAAATCATGTGCGCGTGCGAGTTGAGACCCAACCGCTTGAACACGTTGTTCTGAATCGTGACGTTGTACGATCCGTAATGCGCGCCCATGCCGCCGTAATAAATCGTTGGAAGATCGATCCATGTGCAGGAGTCGACCGTGATGTCATGACTCTTGACCGATCCGTTTTTGGTGATCGTCATTCCATATCCGGTGATATGGCCTCGGAAGTTGAAATCTTTGATCGTTATATTTTGGCAGCCGGCGATGACCATCGTCTTTGCGACCGGCGCGGAAGCGGGAGGATTGAACTGCATCCCCGTATCGCTTTCTCCCTGCAGGGTGAGATGATGGTCCTCATTCCCTTTTCCCTTCAGGGTAAGATTTTCCACGTAATCGCCGTCAAGGAAAAGGACCTTCACCGGACAGGTCTCCAGTTCAGCCTGAACCTTGGTCCAAAAAGAACCGCTCCTGTAAGAAGCCGCATCAGAGGGGGTGGACCCGCTTCCCAACCCTTTTGCGGTGGGGGCGACATAAAAGATCGATAGGTCTTCGATCACCAGGGTGAAATTTTTCGTTGTCGTCCGAGGCGTGGGCGCACTATCCGTGGCCGTGAAAGAAATATCAAAGTTCCCTTTCTGGCTCGGCACACCGTGGATTTTGCGCGTGGAAGGATCAAATTGCAGTCCGCCCGGAAGAATGCCATCCAAAGTCCATGTAACCGTCCCGACCGCCCCCGTTAGATCGAGAGTCACCGAATAATTTTTCCCGATATATCCATTTTTGAGAGTGTCGGTCTGAATTTGAAGAGGACCACAGGAAATGAGGGCAAGAAGGGATATGATCCCGATCCATTTAAATATTGTTCTTACCATTGAATTAGCCTCCAAATCTCGCACTTTGACCCAATTATGTATGTGCAAAAGGCCGGGATTCGATTTCAAAAATGAGAGGAGAAACCCAAGTTTTTCGCCCCTCCGGTGAATTTCTTTCAAAATTTGCTCTATTTTCCCGTAGGAAACCCCGATTTTCACAGATTAACCCATAACGCCCCCCATATGGGTTGATATGGGGGGCCTTCTTTAGGTATAAGATGCCTCTGAATTGGGTATTGGGAGCGGCTATAGAGCCGCAATTCGAAAGGGACGACGGACAAGATGGATGAAATGTTTAGCTCTGATGTAGCCGTACTAGAACCTCCTGTGGACACCTCCGCACCGGCTCTCCGGTATGAAAAAGATAATGGAGGAGTTCGCCACTTTCCCATTGGAGAGTCGATCCGGATCGGACGCCATCCGTATAACGAGGTTTCCGTGGGAGACAACTCGATGTCTCGCTTCCACTGTTGGGTCTCTAAAGATAATGACAAGATCATTATCGAAGATCTTGGAAGTTCCAACGGGACGCTGGTAAACGGAACTGCGATCGTTGAACCGACAACGCTCAGACCGGGAGACCGGGTAACCATCGGTCAATCTGACTTCGATTTCGCTGCGTAAGAGGTTCTCCTTCGAAAGCCGGGGATTCGGAACCCCTACTCGAAGTTCTTCACCAACATTCTTATTGGATTGTATAACCGACCCTTCGTTTTTACGCCGGTATTCAATGACCCGGTAAGATTGTTTCGATTTACAAAGGCTTTGTAGATCACCGCATTCTTTTCATCTTCCTGGACAATCACGGCAAGCAACAGAAAAGATTTATCAACCCGCTCCCATTTTTTGTAGATCTCATCCCACCGATCTTCCACGGTTCGTTCCCACGTCTTGGCATGAAGTCGGACCGCCAAAACCTGATCGTCTGGATAGACCCGCTTCCATTCTGCGGAGATCATCTGTCTCAGCTTTTCCCCATCCCCGCCGGTGTAGTGATCTTTCGGAGCGCGAGCCGAATCCGCCATATTCTGATCGAGGTCACTATACATCGCCTCCACATTGGCCTTCACTTCCTCCCGACGTTTTTTGATTTCGACGATTACCGGATCGCTCGCTCCGACAATGGCCATGAGATCTTCAATCATCTCATCCACAGCGATAAATTTACCCGGCAGTCTTTTCAAGAGGGAAACCTGCATTTTCTCCACCAGGGTTTTCCCCATCCTTTCAATATCATCCAACCGGGCCAATATTTTTGCCCTGCGATCAGCAGAAACCTCCGCCTTGAACGTACGCCCCATCTCTTTGATCTCGGCGACCCCCTTGTCCAATTCGGCCTTCAACTCCTTCGCATTTTTATGATCCTTCCCCACCAGGGCCACAAGTTCGGCGTAGGATTGCCGGGCCTTCCCCATTTTCTTGTCCCACCCCTCCTGGAATGATTCGTAGTTCCTTCTTGCTACGGCAGATTTGGCCAACGTAATCGCCGCGCGCAAGTACGATCTAGAGGATTCCAAACGTGTTTTGATGACATGCTTCGCCTGTGTAAAGAAGCCGCTTATTGCGTAATTCGTCGACTTTAATTGTTTGTCGAGATTCTTCTGTAAAGGAGAAAACGATCGCCATTTGTTTTTGGGAACGTAAGGCTCATAATGCGCCGCCCTTTCCCGGAACCATTTATACGGAGCCATGTATTCATTGGACTGAACAAATTTACTCGCCCGAGCCAGAACCTTTTCATCCTTTTCAAAGTTCTTGTAGGAATTGAATAGCTCTTCGATTCTTTTCAACTCCTTCATGTCCAGTTCAATCTGATCAACGGGGTATTTCTCTTCCGGAGAAGATTTCGATTTCCCCCCTGATTTTTCTTTTTTGAGGGAATCTTCTGAAGTCCCCTCCTTTTCCGGTTCCTGTTTTGGTTTCGCCGGATCGATTGCGTCGAGGCGTCTGGTCAATGCCTTCACTTCTGGATGCCCCTGAGGCAATCCGGATACCCGTCTTCGGGCGTTGCGCAAATGGAATACAAAAGTGGAACTCCTTGCATCCCGCGCATGGGCCTGTTCCGCCTTCGCCACATCTTTCTTTGCACGCTCCAGATCCTGTTTTTGACTTTGATCCAGATCCTGCGCATGCACATGGACAGCGAGAACGCAGAAAGAAAGCACCGTCATCACCAGTTTCATCTTTTTTCATCCTCCAGGCCGATTGAAAACCCCAGATCCCATCCTGTTCCTTAAGGTTACCCCTTTTTCGGATATTTCAAAATATATTAACCAGGTCCCCGATCCACCATTTTAATGGACCCGCCCCGTTCACCAGAAACTCAATGGACAAAGTATCGACTTCAATCGATCGACATCAACTTCACGGAGTTCCAGTCGTCGGAGATTCTCTTTCCCTTCCCATCTCCGTCTGCAGCAAATGTGTATACTCGTCCGGAACTGGTGTACAGATAGACCTGGCCATCCTTCACGTCCATCTGCTCAACCCCATTCCAATCATCAGAAATTCGCTTCCCCTTGCCATCCCCGTCGGCCGCAAAGGTATAGACCCGACCCGACTCGGTATATAGATAGACCTGCCCCTTGTCGACACTCATAAGACGAACCGAATTCCAATCATCAGAGATCCGCTTTCCCTTTCCATCGCCATCGGCAGCAAACGTATATACCCGACCCGATTCGGTAAAAAGGTAGACCTGGCCCTGGTCGACATCCATAAGGGTCACGCTGTTCCAATCGTCTGAAATTCGCTTTCCCTTTCCATCGCCATCGGCAGCAAACGTATAGACCCGGCCCGAATCGGTATAGAGATAGATCTGCCCCTTATCCACACTCATCAGACGGACCGAATTCCAATCTTCGGAGATCCGTTTCCCTTTCCCATCGCCATCGGCAGCAAACGTATAGACCCGGCCCGAGTCGGTATAGAGGTAGACCTGGCCCTGATCAACATCCATAAGGGTCACGCTGTTCCAATCCTCGGAGATCCTCTTCCCTTTCCCATCCCCGTCAGAGGCAAAGGCGTAGACCCGACCCGAGTCGGTATAGAGATAGACCTGGTCCGGTTCACCCTGAGAAAGAGAGTCCCCTGCGAAGAGAGGCGTACAAAAGAGAAGTAAGGCCGAAAGAATCAGAGATCGCATCAGAGGTTCCTCCCAATCGGGTATGTTTGTCATCGAATGTCTTACTCTTTTGAGCAGGGATTGAGAACAGGAATCGCCCCATTCTTTCCAAAATGGCGGTCAATATCGTTGAGGTATCTTTGACCCAGACCCTCTCCATTTTTCATCAGCCACTCCTCCACCGATTCTTCCCCCTGAGCCGGTTCGTGTGAGAGAAGAAGTTCCTGCTCTAAGCCCAGTAATTCTTCTTTCGTTAATGTGACATCACTCATGACGCCATCGACAACCCGAAGAGCGAAGAAGGAAAGCCACGCCGGAGCCCCAAAGATCAACCGACGGACTCCACACGCCCGGGCCAAGAGTTCTACATACTCCCGGAACGTCATAACCGCTTTCCCCGCTGCGTCGACCTCGATATTCGAACTCTCTTCCACAGCAGAAGCGATAATCCGGGCCGTATCATCGAGTGTAATCGGTTGCAGTCGATAATCCCCACCGCCCGGAATCGCAAAGAGGGGGAAATGACGAAGGAACCAAGCAATGTTGTTGGAGAGAACGTCATTCGGGCCCACGATCAGAGTCGGGCGGACAATTCCGTAAGAAAGGCCCGTCTCACGAAGAGCCTCCTCGACATCCGCCTTTCCGTTGTAGTAGCCGAGGTTTCTCCCCTTCGAAGCATTACTCACACTGACATGAACGACCCGGGAAACGCCCGCCTCTTGCGCCGCTTGAAAAAGCATCTTCGAACGTTCGACGGCGGTTTCAAAAGTCTGCCCCGCCCAGGGAAGCCGGATCCAGTACGTATTGATGAAAACATCCGCCCCCTCCAACGCCTCCCGCAAATGCGTTTTCTCGAATCGAAAGGGGGTCGCGGTAATCCTTTCTGTTCCGGGTGGCTTTTCCCGGTTGGTGATCGTATGGACCGACCATCCCCGATTAAGAAGTTCACGGGCGACGGCAGCCCCCGTATAACTAAAAGCTCCGGTAATAACCGCACGTCGATTCATCAAAACCCATAGTAGCACATCGTAACCATCTAGCCGAAGCCCTCTCCCTTCGGTATAGTGACTTCTGATGCTCCAACGGAAATGGTTCTGGATCCTCGCCACCACCCTCACACTCTTCTTCTCATCCGCAGGGTGGATCTACTATCTCGTGATGCCGGGGGCGGTGTTCGCTTCCCGCGCCGCGGACAGTAGTCTTGAATCTCAAAC
>CAYRLD010000193.1:0-5411 GCA_964424925.1 uncultured Planctomycetales bacterium | reverse complement strand
CACGTGCTTTCCTGTATTGTTCTCCCCCATCAGGGAACTATTGCATTTTGACAAGCCGGAAACTGCCTTTCAGACCATAGTGATCAGAAAGGTATCCTGTGCGACCGCTACTTTGATTTCTCCAAGCGTGGGAGAGGTCGGTCGTGCGTGCGTCATCGACGACAGCGATACTGTCGAGTTCGATGTGATACTGGGATCCCTGCTTCACCATGAAGTAGTCAAGGCGTTGGAATCGCATGCTCTGGGCAATGTTATTGTCCTGGTCCTGGGAAAGGTACCAGGCGTAGAAGTTTCGGTCTGTATTCCAGGTGAGTCCGGGAAGGGTGGGGTATTCACTCTTCCAGAAATCTGCATTGGAAGGGAGTCCGAGATTGCTCAGCATATCGGAGTATTCCGAGGTGCCTGCATCTACGTTGTAATCTCCGGTAAAGAGGACGGGGTGTGTGGAGGGAACGTTCGTCCTGATATAGTCCCGTACCTGCCGCATCTGGTAAACACGAGTGCTTCGGTTTTCATGAATTCGTTCATGATCCGCCTGGGCATGAAGGTTGATGACCGTAATGTAATGGTTTGCGTTGTTTCCGAAACGGACCCGAGTCACGGTGAACCCTTTTTTGGCAAGAGAGTCAGGTCGGACGGATTCTTCCCACTTTACGAAAGTGTGGTTCGAAACATGGTGATCTTTGTCGACCAGAAGCATCAGGCCATCGTCTTCCCGGGGGTCGTACCAGTGGCTGTGACCGCCCAGTTTTACGGTGTACTCATCCCGCACTTTGCGGTTAAACCCGTTTGGAACGTGCGAAAGGATATCTTCGCGGGACTCTTCTTCAAAAACTTCCTGCAACGACACGATATCGAAGGTGTCGAGTCTGTTTTGAGGGGGAGTCTGTTCATTGAGGGCCTGCTTCGCCATCATGAAGGAGCGTTCTTCGTTATCATCGTGTGTGTTCCGAACGTTGTCATGCATGAATACGTTGGCAGGGGCGCAAAACCACCCGTCACAGAGGTGCGGGTCGAGAAGGCGCATGTTCTGGGCGAAAACATTAAAAGTGGCCACATTCTGCGCTTCGCTGTTTGAGTTTTGTTCGGAAGAAGAGCTTGAGGACGAGGATTGGCTGGAAGAAGAGCTGCTTCCGTTATTACTACTGGAAGAGTTTGAAGAAGAAGTTGAGCCCTGGCTTGAGGATGAGCTCGAAGGGGTGCTTCCTGAGTTATTACTTCCAGACGATGAACCTGAGATAGCGGCTGCTACGACAAGGATGGGGGTTGCGACATACCTGAAAAATCGGCGCCACATAAACATACTCCTTTGAAGTGGGGGGGGAGAAAATGAAAAAAGATCTCGAATGGAATCTGTGATACTTGGAAAAAGAGGGACGTGATTCGTTACGTAAGGTTTCTGAATATAGAGCTAGAACAAACAGGGGCTCCGGTTATTCCCGAAAAAATATTTTTTGGATAAATTGTGACTTCCCTAGATTTGGAAAAACCAGTTAGATAGCCGGGTGGATAATTTCTTCAGTGGAGATCGACCCATCCTGATCGGCCACCGCGGGGCGGCGGCCATTGTCGACGAAAACACGATCGAATCGGTTCAACATGCGGTCGACCTTGGTATTGGGGCGGTCGAGATCGATATTCAGGCGACCCGGGATGGTCATGCCGTTCTTCTTCATGATGAGACGCTCGACCGCACGACCAACGGTTCCGGTCGGTCGGATCAACTCGATCTCGCAGAGATTCAGAAACTTCGGACAACGTCCGGCTTTTCGATTCCCACTCTCGAAGAACTCTTTGCGGCCTTCCAGAAAAAGGATCTCCGGTTCTTTGTCGACATGAAACGGGTCTCGGAGTTTGAGTCGTACGTTCTTGATCTTGTCCACAAATACGATCTCATTGAGCGGACCCTTTTTGATACCGAACTGATGAGCGTCGCGGCGCGCCTTCGGGAAGTCGATCGGGATGCGTATGTCGCGATCAGCCCCCTCAATGTTCTCAAGCGCGGAAGCTGGATCCAGACCGCGCTCAATGCGGGGGCGAACCATATCGATGCGTTCCACCACTTTTTGACCAAAGGATTCATCAATAGGACACATGAAGCTGGGTTAACCGCGTCTGCCTGGATTGTGAACAACCATGCAACGGTAGATCGTCTTCGGGACCGAGGGGCGGATGGAATTATGGGAGATTATCCCGAAATCTTTGTCGACGAGAAGGCGAAGGACCATTCAAATTTGCCTTTTTAGGGGCTCCGGATTTCATTGCCTCCCTACGGACCCCCGGGTAGCATATCGCCCCAACGCACATGCGAAAACTCTTCCACGCTCTGGCTTCCCTTTGGATGACGATCCCCATTCTGGTGGTGATCGCCGCGATCCTCATTTTTGCCACCTTCTTCGATGGCCTCGATGTCACCATCGGCGCGGTTCGAAAAGATTGGTACCGCTCTTGGTGGTTCAACGGTCTCCTTGGGCTTCTCGCCGTCAACCTGATCGCCTGTACCGTCAAACGGAAGCCGTACCAACTCTGGATGTGGGGCTTTCTCAAGACCCATACCGGAATCCTTCTGATCATTATTGGATCGATGGTCAGCAGCATGTTCAAGATCTACGGGGACATGCCGATCGCGAAGGGAGCCTCCCTCGATTACGTTCAGCTGGAAGATCAGCGGGAGTTGACCCTTCAGTGGTTCGGGTCGGATCAAGCGTATACTTTCCCGGCGGATTACAACTGGTACCGGGCTTCCGAACCGAATGAGGTTTTTGCGATTCCCGATTCAGAGAGTCGGGTTCGCATCAAGAGCTTCTTTCCCAATGTGGTGCGCCAGCCCCCCAAACTACCTGAGAGGGTAGAAGTGGTGATTCATCAAGGGAATAGGGAAACGCCTCCCTTCGTGATCCCGGTGAATAAGGCGACGCCGATTCCGGGGAGTCCTCTCAATATCACCTTTGTCAATACATCCGAAGAGCGATATCTCGATCTGAAAAATGCGGGACCGGACGGGAGTCTTGACATTCTCATAGGAGAGGCGTCCCTTCAGATCGATGTAACCCGGGCGCGTACAGAGGGGCAACCTCTTCCAGGGGAGGGGACCCTCAAGGTTCTCGAGGTCTACGAAAGCCTCGTGATCGACGAGGATGGAAATGTGGTCGATATCGCAGGGAATCCGGGCGTTAAGATCCAAGTGGTCCATCCCACTCTGGGTGGGAGCTATTTTGTTCTCGAAGGGCCTCCGGCGGGAGGATTCTATGCAGAGGGCGAAAAGAAAGGACAAGCGGCTCCGTTTGAGATTCTTTATCAATCTCCCCTCAAGGGAAGTCACTTTGCGATCCTCCGGACCCCCCAAGGGTGGCGGTACTACACGACGAGCAGTAAAGGGGCTTCGGCAGCGGGGGAGACCGAACTCGGAGGAAAGGTTCGCCTTCCGTTTATGCCGGTGAAACTCGAAATTGAGGTTCGTAACTATCTCTCCTCGACCGATGTTGTGGCGCGCCCCGTTCCTCCCCAGGAAAACCAGGCGCTCTATCCTGCGCTCGAAATCGAATTCGAATCGGGCGAAGAACGGGTTTCCGGATACCTCCTTTTTGACGAGACCCCTGAGCGGGACATGTCCCGTGATTTTACCGTAGGGGGAAGGAAGCTTCGGGCGACCTTTTCGCCTGTGAAATACCGGATTATGAATATGGTTCTCTATCTGAAGGATGCTCGACAGGTCAATCATCCCGGTACGATGAATGCGGCGGTCTTTGAGAGCGATGTTGTTGTTGAGGATCTCAAAACCGGTTTGAAACACGAAGCGACGATCGGGGTGAACTATCCCTTCACGCTTCGAGGATACAGTTTTTATCAGAGTGGCTTTGATGGGAGTAATCCGGATCGCCCACGCAGTATCTTCCAGGTCCTTCATGACCCGGGGACCAATATTATTTACACCGGATCTTTTCTCACCTTTTCAGGCACGCTCTTCATGTTTTATCTCAAGCCGATGATTCTGCGTGCGCGGGGGAGGTCTCAGCGCCTGGGAGGGAAGTCCCTGAAGAAGATGGAAAAGATCCTCTTTGCATTCTTCTCTCTCCTGGTCCCCTTTGCGGTGATCTTTCTTCACATCTCTCGAGATTGGGATCCTTTACGCACCTACGAGAGGGGGCGGATTGTCGCCGTATCGTGGATCGTGGTTTTGAGTATCCTCATGTGTTACCTTGGTTTCTTCGTCCTGTAGATTTGGAATGGATTGAATGAATCTTCTTCTCATCCTGCTGTTGAACTTGTCCGGAGGGGATGTCGACGTCTCCGCCCTCGAAAAGATTGCGATCCAGGATGACGGACGGATCAAGCCATTTGATACCTTTGCCCGCGAGTGTCTCGATCTTTGGACCGGGAAGCAGTCCTTCCAGTCATTCAAGGATCCTTCCTCCGGGGAAAAGGTAGAGGTCTTCTCTTCGCCCAATGCGACCGTATCGATTCTCGAATTGATCTCCGATCCGGAGGGGGCGATGAAGAAGCGGTTGCTCAAGATTCACCATCCGGAGTTGAAAAAGAAACTCGGCTTTACTATTTGGACCCACTATTTCTCGATGGATGAGTTGCAATTACAGGCGGAGACGCTTCGCGCTCTCTACGACAAGGCGGTTGGAAAGCCTTCTTCCGAACGGGGACCATTGGACCGGGCCGTTTTGAGCTTGGCGAGCAGTATCAGTCTTTTTGAGCAGGTCGTCCAGGGGGTACCTTTGCGGATCGTTCCCCTCGGATATGGACAAATGCAGCGGTGGGTCAGCATATTCGAACTGCAGAACTTCCTCGAGGGAGGTGAGCATTGGCTAACCCGGACGCGGGAGTATGCCGAGCGATTCAAGTCGGAAGACTCTGATCTTCGGTATCGACAGGCGATGGCGATGGTGAGCGACGTCGAGTCGTGTATCCAGGTCCTGAGTTCCCATTCTCGGGAACTTCTCCAGAAGATTTTTGAAGATTTTAACTCGATGGTCGGGGCTTTCTCATTGGAGAACTGGGGCAAGAATGTGAGCTCCGGCCCGACGGGAATCATTAGTCTCTCGCTCGGCGAGGAGTCGGGTATGGTCGACTTATTAATGGCTCAGAGGTCCCCCCAGGCTCTTCCCGGGGGCGGGACCCTCAAGGTGTTGGAAGTCTTTGAGCATTCCAACCCGTTTTCCACCGACATAAAATATCCTGCGGTACGGATCCGGATTGAACATCCAACTCTTCAGGGAACCTACCGTTTGGTTTGGCATACTCCATCCGTGGTCACCGCGACGTACGCGGAGGGGGAAAATAAAGGAAAGGATGCTCCCTTGGATATCCTTTCCGAGGAGCAGTTCGGGGATATGGAAGGGTACGAATCCTTCTCCGTTCTTGCGACCCGTCTCGGAGAGAACCTCCGGAAACTCAATCCA
>CAYRLD010000192.1:3986-5418 GCA_964424925.1 uncultured Planctomycetales bacterium | reverse complement strand
CGAGCACGAAGAAGTGAAATCCAAGAGCGGGTCGCCCGGAAAGAAAGTTTTGAGGGCGAAGACCTTACCGGAGCCGACCTCTACCGGCTCAATCTCAGTGGAATCAATTTCAAAGGGGCCATTCTCCACAGGGCCGACCTGCGCCACGCGATTCTCCAGAACGCAGATTTCACCGGAGCCAATCTGGTGGGGGCAGACCTCGAAGAAGCGGATGCATCCAAAGCGGTCTTCTCGCAGGCCGACTTCACCAAGGCCTCTTTGCAGAAAGCAAATTTCGAAAGGGCGGTTCTCAAAGGAGCCGACCTTTCGTATGCCAACTTGAAAGAGTGTCGCCTGCCGGGGGCGGATGCGACCGGGGCGCTCTTTGCCTACGCATCCCTGAATGGAGCCGGTTTCCAAAAAGCGACCCTGGTCAACGCCGACCTGACCTCCTGCCAAGTGCACCATACGGACTTCTCGGGGGCAAACTGCCGTGATGCCCTCTTTGAAAAAGCACGGGGACGAAATCTTAAAGCGGTTGGTGCGGATCTCACTGATGCGGGAATGATGAGCGTCAATCTCGGGGAAGCCGATTTTCAAGAGATCAAAGCCCCCGGATCGGTCTGGGAAAATGCGACTCTCTACCAGGGCAACTTTTCCCGAAGTGACCTCGCGGGAAGTGAGTTCTCCTCGACTTACCTTGAAGAAGCCTCTTTTCACGGCACGGGTCTGGAGGGCGCCCGTTTTGTCGGCGCCGACCTGAACCAAGCCCAACTGCTCCGGGTCAATCTGTTTCAAGGTTCACTCGAAAGGGCAAACCTGACCGGTGCGATCATACGGGAATCGAACCTGTATGAAGTGGAATTCCTCGAATCGACAAGAACCGGTGCGGATTTCCAGGACAGCAACCTGAGGATGACAAAACTGCAATGAGTACTTTATCGAAAACAGAAATATTGGAAAAAGTGAAGACGGGAGAATCTCTCGCCAGGCTTGACCTCTCCGGGACCGATCTCTCCGGCGAAGATCTGGGCAAAGCGGATTTCTGTGGGGCAGACCTCTCTGGCTCGGATCTCTCCGGCACAACCTTGTCTCACACAGATTTTTCGAATGCGAATCTTTCGGGAACAAACCTGTCGAAAGCCACGATCGAGGAATCGATCTTCCTCCAATGCGATCTGACAGAAGCCAACTTCGAATCAGCCCGGATCTCGGGCGCCGATTTTAGCGGAAGCATATTTCTGAAGGCTCACCTCGGTTCGGCCTCGTTCGAAGAGTCGGCTCTTTCGGAAATCGATTTTTCAAAGACGAAATTCGAGCAGAGTTCGTTTCACCGGTGCGACTTGTCTGAAACCCGGTTTGAAAAAAACAAACTCTCCCGGTGTGATTTTCAAAATTCCAACTTTGCCAACGCCAACTTTTCCGGCGCGCATCTCGTGGGAACGAATCTCTT
>CAYRLD010000192.1:0-3976 GCA_964424925.1 uncultured Planctomycetales bacterium | reverse complement strand
GGAATTCATCGGAGCCAACCTGAAAGGGGCAAAACTGGAAAACTGCGGGGGAGAACGGCCCTACTTTACCGGTGCGAATCTCGAAGGGCTCAAAACGATCAATACGCACCTGCCGGCCGCTTTCTTTGACAAGGCGCGGTTAACGGGCGCCAATTTTTCAGGAAGCAATCTTCTGCAGGGATGGTTCCTTGAGGCGGATGCCACCGGAGCCCTCTTTGTTGGATCAAAATTACTCTACGCAAATTTTTCTAACGCCGTGCTCGATGGCGCGGACTTTTCCGACGCGGACCTGCTTCAGGCCAATCTTCACCGTGCCTCCACCGAAGGAACAAACTGGAAAGGGGCGAATCGAAAACTGGTCCAGGAAACGGACCCCGGCCTCTTGGAAGCGGAAACCTGGACCCCCGGAAATTGAATGAAAAGGAGACCTTTATGCTCGTAGAAACAGGAACCTATCTCGGCCCCGCTACTGTGGTCGGAATAGAAAAAAATAATACGGTAACCGTCCGCATGCCGGACGGTGAGAGTTGCCGCGCGAGGCTCGCCCTTTCCCTTCCCTACCAGGCGGTCGAAGGGGATGAAGTGCTCGCCATCCGGCAGGAGGGCGAAACCGCATTCGTCATCGGTCTCCTGCAAAGCCAGGGAAAGGCAACGCTCCGGGTCGCGGGAGACCTTTCGATCGAGGCTCCCAACGGGAAGATCGATTTCTCTTCCGCAAAGGGAATCTCTCTCTGCGACCAGAAATCCATTACTGCGGAAGCCCCCCACGTACAAATCTCCGCCGGAAAACTCGAACTTCTCGCAGAACAGGTGATCCAACGTGCGAAAAATATCTACCAATGGGTCTCCGAATTGGTTCAGACACGAAGTCGACGTTTTCGCATGATGGCGTCTTCCACCTTTCAACTTCATTCCCACCGGACGTACTTACAGGCCGATGTGGATATGAATGTTCGTGGCAAGAAGATCAACCTCGGTTAGGAGAAGACGATTATGTTATTTCCAGTAATGACAACAGAAGACGGGCAGAACTTTGCCTTTCCGGATACTTGCAAGACGCCGGCGGCGCCGAGTCCGATCGTTTTGCCCTATCCCAATATCGCGATGTGTTCGGATGGGGATGGATCCCAAAATGTCAAAATCCGGGGCAAAGCGGTTCTTCGGAAAGGGGACAAGATCAAACGGTCCAAGGGCGACGAAGCGGGATCCCTCAAAGGGGTCGTTTCGAGTACCAATATGGGAGGGGCGGTCATCCGGACCGGATGCCCCGATGTAAAGGTCGAAAAGAAAGAGGTCGCCCACCTTACCTCCATGACGGGACAGAACGGAAACAACGCCAACATCCCTCCCGGCTGCCAGATTAAACCGAGCCAGTCTGACGTCAAGGTGATCGGGATGGGTACCCCTCCGAGCGGGATGACCGAAGAAGAACTCCGTGACTTTCTCACCGGTGCCGGCGTTCCCGCCCGGTTTCATGATGGGATTATCGGAGGCTTTTCGAAAAATGCAGACGGCTCGGTCGATGCACAACCGAAACACTCCGGGACGTCGGCTCCTCCGAACCAGTACAGAGCGTTCGACAGCCGTTCGGCCAACAGCCGGTATGCCAACCGTTCCAATGCCCACGGAATGACCCCCGCCAAAGAGATCGGCGGCTGGCTCTCTCCGGGTAAACCGACTTCTTCTCTTCAGCAGATCGTCGAAATGGCTCTTCCTCTGGCGAACCAGGCGAATATGTGTGCCGAGCAGAAGATAAAAAAGTGTACCTTTGTTCTCGAGGGGAGCGTCATGCCTCAAAACAACACCCCGGGAATGAGCCCGATCGGAACCGGAGGAGGCATCCAGACCTATGTTCCCGGAAATCCGGGAGCTTCCGGCTTTCCTGTATCTACTGTCGGCAGCCCCTGGACGCTGCCCGGACTGTAAGGAACGATATCTGTGAGAACACAAGGTGAATTGAGATCGAATGCCGAATTCGGCAACTGCCTCTATCGCGCGATCGTGGCGACCAAAAGAGAACTGCAGCAGCGGAATGCCAATATCGCCGGGGATGGAGAACCGCACGAACTTGAGTTCTTCATCGAATATCTCGAAAAGCTGCTGGAAGATTTCCGCAACGATACCCTGCCGCCCAAAGACCAACGGGGATGGCCGCTCACCCGGATGATCACCGATACATGGGCATGGGAAAATCCGCTCGGACTGTTAATCGCAGGCGTAGAAAACTATTTCTGTAAGAGGCTCTAAGAACAATGACCAAAAAAATCGATACCCGTTTTATCCAGAACCATGAGGACTTTCTCGCACTCCTCGATCTGGTTCTCCAACGCCTTCCGGAAGAGATCCCGGCCCGGCAGGCCGGGAATCCAGGGGAGGGAAGCGCGGAAGAACTCCAGGATTGGATTGAAAAACTGGAGATCTTGAAACTGCAGTACCAGACCGCGGAACTTCCACCGAGGGAGGAACGGACTTGGGAGGCGACCGACAAGATTGCTCAATCCTGGAACACGGAAAGTGACCTCGGCTTCGCCCTCTGTGAACTGATCTCTTATTATTGCGACGATCTATAACTTCCCACCAAACGCTTCGCCTTGCATTTTTGGACCCCGTCGGTATGATCCGGACATGGATACGGCAAAGAAGGGACGGGTTCGGGCGCACTATGAGTCGCGCTGCCGGCTCGCCTTTCCGGATGCCTTCACGACCGATTCGATCATCCACGCCTACGATGTCGGCTACGCCCTGATTGAAAAACATTTCGACCGCCCCCCGATCGGGCACGACGAGATCTTCGTGATGGCGGAAAAACTCCTCGATGACTTGCGGCCGGACGAAGAGGTCGAGAAAGCGCTCGAAGAGATCCCCTGTATGATCAACGTGCTCGGCGCGCTAATCGCGACGGGGCTTCTCCGAAAAGGGCTTCGCCCGACCTGGACCGAAACGGAAAAGGGCGAGTTGCAACTCTTTGTGCAAAAGGTCGAATGGGATCCGGAGACCGGCCCCCGGGCCGAGGCGGATCCGATGGAAGCGCTACGAAAAGCGTACCTTGAAGGACCGGTCGGGAAGTTGACCGCCTGGCGGGATCAAATCTTTGAGGCGATGGCGGGATTCTGTATTCAAGAAGCCCCTCCCCCACCGGAAGAACAAAAAGATTCCGACTAAATCCTCCCCCCTTTTCCCGTGACTGACCCCACTCCGATGGTATCCTAAAGGGGATAGAGAGAGGGGTTTCATGCAAAACATCGTTCTGTTTTTGCTTCTTCTCCCCTTCGCACAGGAAGAGAAGGTCTGGGATTGCACAGAAGCGGCGGTACGGATCACCGCTCCCGCTCACTGGGTCGCCGAAAAAGAACTTCGCCCGGGAGAGCGCACCTGCACCTTCACTCTTCGCACACCGGAAAACCTCGACGTCTCGATCACCCTCGTCGCTTGGGATGAGATGGGAGGCGTCCCCGCCCGGACCCTCTGGAAAAGGCGCCCCCCCTCCGAAGGAACGCTCCTTTCCCAACGAATGCTTGAGGTCACGGGGAAAACCGCCTACGGCGGAAAATACCGCCTCGGTTCTCTATTGAAAGAGGAAGTCGTTCTGTCGCGGGACAATGTGGCGTACCTGTGGACCTTGATCACGCCGGAAAAAGAGTGGGAGCGGTATGGGAGAATTTTCCATAGGCTTCTCTCCCACCTGGAATGGGGCACGTTCCCAAAAAAGCCCTCCCCTCCGGTCAAAGTCGCCTGGCAACCGCAAAAAAACCGGACGGTACTTCTCGTGCCGGTCGAAGAAGAAGAGACCTACCTCTCTGCCCTTCCCGCCGCCGCGATGCTCAACGGCGGAACCCCGGTCGTACTGCGGTATAACCGAAAGAAAGTGCACCCCTCCCTTCTGCGATTCCTCCAAGAGTACCGGCCGAATATCATTACCGTCGGGCCAAAACTTCCCTGGATACGATCGACGCAAGTGAGCCGGGTATCGGAACTC
>CAYRLD010000191.1:0-5489 GCA_964424925.1 uncultured Planctomycetales bacterium | reverse complement strand
TCCGTGTGGCGCCGCTGTTGCCGAGAAGGTGTGCGAGGCTTTCTCCGGAGCTCTCGAGGGAGATCCCGTTTCGGCTTACGGGGGAATCGTTGCCTTTAATCGCAAGGTCGATTCGGAGACCGCGAATCGGATGACGGAGAAAGGATGTTTCTTTGAAGCGGTGATCGCTCCGGGATATGACGAAGAGGCCCTCGAAACGCTCAAGACCCGGAAGAAGTGGTGTGCCAAACTCCGTATTCTCGATTCAGGGAAGGCGGACCCACCGAAGGAAGGGACCCCAACCGTTCGAGGGATCCGGGATGGGATTCTCGTGCAAGGGCAGGATACCGCAACTTGGGAAAAATTTGAGACGATGACCGGGACCCTTTCGGAGGCGCAAGAAAGGGATCTCCAGTTCGCCTGGATCATCTGCAAACATGTTCGTTCGAATGCGATTGTTCTGGCGAAAGACGAGAAGATTGTCGGGATCGGCGCGGGTCAGATGAGTCGGCTCGATTCCTCTTATATTGCCGTTCGGAAATCGGATGGGCGAACCAAGGGAGCGGTTGCCGCTTCCGATGCGTTCTTCCCCTTTCCGGATGCTCTTGAAATATTGATGGATGAAGGGATTACTGCTGTGGCGCATCCGGGGGGCTCGATCCGGGATGAGGCTGTGATCGACGCGGCCCGAAAACGGGACGTCACCCTTGTCCTTACTGGAATGAGACACTTCAAACATTAGGAGCCGAAGATGCCCGAGGTCTTTCCTTTTCGAGCGGTACGGTTTAATACAACGAATGTAGGGGAAGTGGCCCCGCTCACCACCCAGCCCTATGATCGTATCGATGCTGATCTGCAGCAACGCTATTACGATCAGCACCCCCATAACATCATCCGGATCATCAAACGGAAGGAAGAGGAAGGTGACTCTACCGGAATGATGAAATATGAAAAGGGAGCGGAGACTCTTCAGGAGTGGCTCAAGGAAGGCGCTCTCTTGCAAGAGATGAAGCCGTGCATTTATGTCTATTACCAGACCTATCAGACGCCCCAGGGGGAGAAGACCCGTAAGGGCTTTAGTGCTATGGTTCGGCTTCAGGAGCCGGGAAAAGGGAGGATTCTCCCGCACGAACAGACGCACAGCGGACCGAAGATCGATCGCTTCCGTCTTCTGAATGCCACAAAAAGCCATACGGAGCAGGTTTTCTTCATCTACTCCGATCCGAAAAAGAAGATTAACGCGATTCTCGATGAAGCGGCGAAACGGGAGCCAGATATTATGGCGACCGATGAGATGGGAGAGACCCATCGAGTCTGGAAGATCATGGATCCGGCAACGATTGCTGCGATTCAGAAAGATATTCGGACTCGGGATGCGATCATTGCTGATGGTCATCATCGATACGAGACCTCCTGGAGTTATTGCCAAGAGATGAAAAAGCAGGGTCGGAAGTGTGAAGGGCCGGAAACGTACGAAAATATTCTCGCCACCGTTGTGAATATGGATGATGAGGGGATGTCGATCTTTGGATCTCATCGGCTCTGTTATGGCGTACCGAACTTCGATATTTCCCGGCTTCTTTCCCAAGCGAAGGAGTACTTCGATATTCGGGAATACCCATTCTCCAATGACGAGGAAGAAACGTTTGCCCAACAGGAACTCGTGGAGGATCTTCGCATTGAAGGTCATCAGAAGCCCTGTTTTGGTGTGGTTGCCAAAGGGGCTCCGGCGCACTATCTTTTCATGGTCCGGGATACCAAAGAACTCGCCGCACGGGTTCGAGCCAAAAAATCAGAGGCGTGGCGGTCGCTCGATGTGAATATTCTTCACAGCGTTGTCCTGGAAGAGATGGTGGGGATTACCCCGCAACATCTCGCGGATGAGGATAAGGTGGAGTTTCTTCGGGATGCGGGAGAGGTTGTTGAATCAGTTCTCAAAAATGAGAAGTATCCGGTCGCTTTTCTGGTCAATCCCATCCGCTTGGAAACCATTCGAAAGATCGTCAGTAAGGGAGAGCGGTTTCCGCAGAAAACGACCGACTTCTATCCCAAACTTCTTACCGGCCTTCTTCTCTGCAAACTGAACTACGTATAGGAGATTTATTATGCATACGAAACTATTTATTCCGGGACCAACAGAGGTTTCTGCGGAGTGTCTGGACGCTTGCGGTGTGCCGATGGTCGGTCATCGCAGTAAGGAATATTCCGATCTGCACGAACGAACGATTCATAAATTGCAAAAGTTCTTTGGAACCGAGAGCGGGAACATCTTCCTCTTTACGTCGAGTTCCACCGGAGCAATGGAGGCGTGTATCCGCAATCTTGCGGCAAAGCGTGTTTTCTCCGCTACGTGCGGCGCCTTTAGTGAGCGGTGGGCGAAGATGGTGCAGGAGAACGGGAAAGAAGGGGATGCCTATTCTGTCGACTGGGGAAAACCGAATCTTCCTGAAAAAGTAGACGAGGCTCTCGCCACCGGGAAGTACGATTGCTTTACCGTGGTCTACAACGAAACCTCCACTGGGCTAATGAATCCCATTCCGGAGATGGGAAAAGTCCTTCAAAAATATCCGGATGTCAGTTTTTGTGTCGATGCGGTCAGCGCAATGGCGGGTGTTCCGATTCAACCGGAAGAACTGGGGGTCGACGTGATCCTCGCTGGGGTGCAGAAGGCGTTTGGACTTCCTCCCGGGCTTGCGGTGGTCTGGGTTTCGGACCGGGCTCTCGAAAAAGCGGCCACGGTTCCGGGCCGGGGACACTACTTCGACTTCCTCTATTTCAAAAAGTCAGCGGAAAAGCACCAGACTCCGGAAACTCCGGTCATCTCCCTGATCAATGCTCTCGATGTTCAGTTGGATCGGATGATGGCCGAAGGGTTTGATGCCCGGTACGAACGGACTGCGACGATGGCAAACCTCTGTCGCGAATGGGCGCGAAAACATTTCGAAATCTTCCCCGAAGCAGGATACGAATCTCAGACCCTGACCACGGTGCGAAACACCCGAAAGATCGACGTCGGGGCTTTGAATAAAGAATTGAAAAAGCGTGGGGTGGTCATTGCCCCCGGGTACGGAAAGATTAAAGATGAGACGTTCCGGATTTCTCATATGGCCGACTGCCAGATTGATGAATTGAAACAGGTTCTCGGCTGGATCGACGAGATTCTCGGTTTATAGGAAAGATGTAAATGATTCCGCGAGAAGAGTTAGAACGCCGGGAAGCAGCGACCCTTGCTCCTTTTGCCGCTGCGAGTGGGAAGAGTGTAGGGAGGATTCATCCGGAAAAGGAACCTCCTTACCGGACGGCATTTCAGCGGGATCGGGATCGGGTGATCCATTCAGGTGCTTTTCGTCGCCTCCAATATAAGACCCAAGTCTTTGTCAATCATGTGGGCGATTACTTTCGAACCCGTCTTACGCATTCGACAGAAGCGGCTCAGGTTTCCCGGACGGTCGCGCGGGCCCTCGGGCTCAATGAAGATCTTTCTGAGGTGATCGCCCTGGCGCACGACCTGGGGCACACCCCTTTTGGTCATTCCGGTCAGGATGCGCTTCATGAATGCATGAAAGAGCACGGGGGGTTCGAGCATAATCTTCAATCCGTTCGGGTTGTTACCAAGTTGGAAAAGCGTCATCCCGGTTTTCCAGGCCTCAATCTGACCTTTGAAACATTAGAATCGATCCGGAAGCATACTATCCGGGAAGATCTTCCTTTGGAGAAAGAGTATCGACCAGAGTGGGCTCCCCTGATGGAGGGGCAGGTGGTCGATATTGCCGATTCGATCGCTTACGACGCGCACGATATCGATGACAGTATTAAAGCGGGTCTTCTGGAAGAGGAGGCTTTACAGGAACTTCCCCTCTGGCAGGAATCCCAGGAAGCGGCACTTTCGCGTTACCCTGATCTGACCGGGAAACTTCTCATTCTTCAATCCGTCCGAGCCTTGATCAATACCGAGGTGACCGATCTGGTGAAGGCGACGCTGGGAAATGTGAAAAGACTCGGGATCCATTCTCTCGATGACGTGCGGGCGGCGAAAGAAGCGATCGTGACATTCTCTCCGGAACTGGAGCAGAAGAAACTCAAATTACAGCGCTTCTTGAGACAGAATGTATATGAACACCATCGTGTGATCGCGATGCAGGAAAAATCGAAGAAATTCCTTCGGGAGATCTTCGATTCCTACGTAAGTCATCCGATGCAACTTCCTCCCAAATACCAGAAATGGGCTGAAGAGGTTGGTTTAGAGCGCTCCGTATGTGATTATATTGCTGGAATGACCGATCGATATACGCAGGAACAGTACAGAAAACTGTTTCATCCGTTCGAAAATGTCCTGTAGGGATACGAACTCAATATGTTACACGTTTTTCGGGCTATATTTGTTCTTCTCTGTTCCATCTTCGGGTGGCAGATCGCGGTAGAGGTCTATGATGCCGAATGGTGGCGTGGGCTTCTCGCCGGCAGTGGCATCGGTCTCTGCTGCATTCTTCTCGAACTTTCGTTCGCCCGTCGCTTTATCTCCATCATTTCGGTTCTGATGTTTGGCATGGTGGTCGGATTTATTCTTTCTCACTTCATGATTGCCGCGATGGACCTCATCCCGGCTCTTCGACTTGACCCTACGGATGCGCATGGACGACTTTATCGGGACTTCGGGATTACCTTCGTCTTCGGATTTCTTTCGGTTCTTGCGATCCTGCATACCAAGGATGATTTCAAATTTGTGATTCCCTTCATTGAATTGAAGAAGCAGGGGCATGCGGGGAGGTCCCTTTTGCTCGATACGAGTGTGATCATTGATGGACGAGTTGCCGATGTGGTGGAGACCGGGATTGTCGATGGTCCTCTTATTATTCCTAAGTTCGTTCTTCTCGAGCTTCAGGCGGTGGCCGATTCGGCGGATAAGTTGAAGCGGCAACGGGGAAGGCGCGGCCTCGATATCCTCAACCGCATGCGCCAAAATCCGAGAATGCGTATCGAGATTCAGGATGTGACTCTTCCCCACATAGAGGAAGTGGATGCGAAGCTCGTTCATCTCGCTAAAACGACCGACAGCCGTCTCGCCACCAACGACTTTAATCTAGCGAAAGTGGCGAAGGTAGAGGGGGTAGAGGTTTTTAACGTCAATGATCTGGCGAATGCGATCAAGCCCGCCGTTCTTCAAGGGGACCCACTCTCCATTATGATTATCAAACCGGGGGAAAACTCCGGGCAGGGGATCGGGTATCTTGAGGATGGCACGATGGTTGTCGGAGAAGGGTGTTCCGACTATATCGGACAACAGCTCGACCTGACGGTCACCAACGTGCTTCAGACGAGTGCCGGAAGGCTCATTTTCGCTCGTCCTGCTGATCAGGATTAACTTCTTTCCCCCTGATGTCGGAAACTCTTTCCCCCCTATCCGGAAAGTTCTTCCTGGTTTCCGCTCTACACTCGTTCAAAACGCCGTTTTTTTGCAGGAATTGAATTGGCACGGCGGTTGCTTTAACTCCGGTCATGATGGACGGATG
>CAYRLD010000190.1:2610-5497 GCA_964424925.1 uncultured Planctomycetales bacterium | reverse complement strand
ACTTCTCAAATGGCCGCTTCTCAGGGCGGACAGATCTCGGGAATGAGTCAGGACCTGATCGGTCATTTTGGAAATGCGTACGATCCGATTCTCGAACGGTTTATCGGGAAAAAGGTTATCGTCGATGTCGAAGCGGAAGAAGGAATCAAAGAGTATCCGGGAATCTTAAAAGAGTATACCGACCAGTTCCTCGAGATCCTTTCGGTTCCCCTAGAAAGAGATTGCGACCTGATCGTGCCCCGGGTTCATGCCGTGGTCCGGCATGCGGGAAAAAAGGATATTCTTTCGTGAAAAAGGTTCTGCTCCTTTCCTGCTATGAACTAGGACACCAACCCTTCCCGGTCGCCATGGCGGCACGGTTTTTAAAACAGGCCGGATTCTCGCCAGACATAACCGATCTCGCCGTAGAATCTTTCCCGGAAGAGAAGGTCCGTGAGAGCGACCTGATCGCGATTTCCGTTCCGATGCATACGGCGCTTCGAATCGGAGTTGGGGCGGCAGCACGAATTCGAAAGCTCAACCCTACCGCGCATATCAACTTCTTCGGGCTCTATGCGGAATTAAACTCAGACTACTTACGAAAAGAGCACGCCGATTCCACGATCGGAGGGGAATTCGAAACCCCTCTGGTGACCCTTGCCACCTCTATGGAAAAAGGATCCCATCTCTCCCTGACGCGCCAAATCTACCCCGTCCCCTTTCGGGAGACCCTTCTCCCTCTGGAGAAATACGCCCACTTCGACAACGGGGTCGAACACCTTCCGGCTGGATACGTAGAAGCAACCCGAGGGTGCAAACATCTTTGCACCCACTGCCCGATTCCTCCGGTCTATGGAGGAAAATTCTTCGCGATCCCAAAAGAGGTCGTCCTTTCCGATATCCGCCAACAAGTGAAAGCCGGAGCCCGTCATATCACCTTCGGAGATCCCGACTTCCTCAACGGCCCCACACACGCACAAAAAATTTCACACGCTCTACATGAAGAGTGGCCGGATCTATCGTTCGATGCCACGATCAAAGTCGAACATATCCTCAAACATCCAGAGATCTTTGAGGACCTACGCAAGAATGGGTGCGCGATTGTCACTTCCGCAGTGGAATCGATGAGCAACACCGTCCTTCAAAACCTTCAAAAAGGGCACTCAAAAAAGGACATTTCCACGGCTCTCGGGATCATTGAAGAGGCTGGGATTTCCTTCCGACCGACCTGGGTCGCCTTCACCCCCTGGACCACGAAGAAAGATTATCAGGAGATGCTTCGGTTCCTGAAAGAGAAAGACCTCATTGAAAATGTGGATCCGGTACAACTTTCCCTTCGGCTTCTCGTTCCTCCCGGCTCCCTTCTCCTAGAGAACAAAGAAATGACTCCGCACTTGACCCACCTAAACCAGGAGGGCTTCCGCCATGAATGGATTCATCCGGATCCAGCCATGGAGAACCTCTACCTGAAGGTTTCCGAAATCGTTATCGAAGATACTCGACACGCCACCGATCCCACCGTAACCTACAGTCGGATCTGGAAGGCGGTGGAAGGGACGGACGTTCGGTTCGATCCGAAGAGAAAGAAACCACCCCGCTTAACCGAATCGTGGTATTGCTGAGCAGAACCGGTTGGGGATCCGTCGGATCCCCTCGAGAAAACCCTATTCTAAAGGACCACAATCATGGAAGAAGACGTTCGTATCACAGCGGAACCCGCGCAGAATCCAGCGGTATGCAAATTGGTCATCGACCGTCCGGTCTATCCCGATGGATCCGCCTGGTTCAATAATCTGGAAAAAGCGAAAGAAGCTCCGCTCGCCGAAGCTCTTCTCTCCATCGAAGGAATGGAAGAAGTCCTGATCTCTCACGATACGCTAACCTTAACCAAAAACAGTGAAGAACCGTGGCAGGTACTCGCCCGGACAGCTGCGATGGCGGTCCGCGACCATATCCGTTCTGGAAAGTCGGCCGTCTCTGATACGTACAAGGATAGCCTGCCTCCAAGCACAGAAATCATGGTCAAAATTCAAGACCTCCTCGAACAAAAACTCAATCCGTCCCTCGCTTCCCATGGAGGAATGGTCGAACTTCTCGATGTAAAAGAGAACAACATCTTCATCCGCATGGGGGGAGGATGTCAGGGGTGTGGAATGGCCGATGTTACCTTAAAACAGGGAATCGAAAAGCTCGTACGTCAGGAGGTCCCTGAAGTCGGGGGAATTTTCGACACCACCGACCACGCGGCTGGCCGCAATCCGTACTACGCTCCTTCCGCAAAGTAGGAGGACAATGGCGCGCGTACTTCTCCTCACACCGACGACGACCTATCGGGCGGCCGCCTTTACCCATGCAGCTCAAAAGCTGGGAATTGACCTCGTAACCGGAACCGAAGAAGAACAACCCCTCCAAGCTCTGCAACCAAACCACTTCCTGACCATCGACATCCAAAATCCATCCCGGTCGATTCCGATCCTGCAACAATTCATCGGAGGCCATCCGATCGATGCGATTCTCGGGGTCGATGAAACAAGTACGCTTGCCGCCGCAACCCTCTCCAAGGCACTCGATCATCACCATAACCCCATCTCCGCAGTGCATGCGGCTCGAGACAAACACGAAATGCGTAAACAGTTCTCCAAAGAGAAGATTCCTTCCCCCCTTAGTCTCCTTCGATCTCTTGATGACAAGCTTGCGCAAGAAGCAGAGCGAATTCTCTACCCGGCAATCCTCAAGCCCCTCCAACTCTCCTCAAGCCAGGGAGTCCTCCGGGTCAATAATCCAGTAGAGTTCCTCTCTGCGGCGGAAAGGATCGAGAAGATTCTGAGAGGAAAAGGGAGAGAAATCCTGATCGAAGAGTTCCTCTCCGGACCGGAAGTGGCCTTGGAAGGTCTTCTCATCGGAGGGA
>CAYRLD010000190.1:0-2510 GCA_964424925.1 uncultured Planctomycetales bacterium | reverse complement strand
GGGCTCTGCTCTCAAACGCTCCGCTTTGGAACGGGAATCTCCCTCGAAGAGATTATCCTGCGCCACGCCATCGGAGCCGAGATCCCCACTCTTTCCCGAGAATCTCACGCAGCGGGGGTCATGATGATTCCCATTCCCCGTCGAGGGATTCTTGAAGGAGTTCATGGGCGGGAAGCCGCCCTTGAAATCCCGGGCATCGAAGGGGTCTCCATTACCACTCCGATCGGAACGGAAATCGTTCCCTTACCAGAAGGTTCCCGATATCTTGGCTTCCTCTTCGCACGAGGAACAACTCCTCATGCGGTAGAAATGAGCCTTCGAAAGGCACATCAACGCCTTCATTTTGAAATAAGGACAAAGGATTCCGAATGAATAAATCGAAAATCAGTTCCACCAGCACCATGCAGGAGATTCTCACCCTCTATCCGGGGGCACGAGAGGCCCTTTTCCGACGGTATCATGTCGGAGGAAACGGGCAGAAAGAAATTGAACTGACACAAACACTCGCAGAAGTATGTAAAACAAACAACATTCAGAGTGTGGAACATGCAACAGACTATCTTCAGAACTGTTATGAGAACGAAGGAAAGATGGAAATCACCACAAAAGAACTGGAAGCAGAACTAAAATCAAATCCGAATCTTCGACTTCTCGATGTGCGCACCCCGGATGAAAACAAGTATGCCAATATCGCTCAAGGCACCCTGGTGAATGAAAAAGTCGCGAAGGAAGTTCTGGAGTGGCCCCGGGAAACCCCCATCGTCCTCTATTGTCATCATGGAGGACGAAGCCTCGATGCGGCGATGAACCTTATCTCGAATCAGTTTACGAATGTTCGAAGTCTGGCCGGGGGGATTGATGCGTGGTCGATTGACATTGATCCATCGATCCCGCGATATACGACTTCTCCCCACTAAGGGGAAGAAAGAAACGTAGCCGCCAGTTCCTGAACGACCGGATCCGGATCCTCTTTCGACATCTTTTCAAGCCGAATTCGTGACCGAGGATCTTCGATCTTCGCTAGTTTTTTCACCGCAAGGAGGCGGGTCGATGCGGCAGGATCTACCGACAGAACCGTAACAACCCGAAGACGCTCTTCCAAGGGCAACTTATCAATCTGTTTGGACGCTTCTAACTTCTGACGAAAATCACCCGACTGAAGTTTCTGACGAATCTCCTTGATAGTGAGATCTTCTTCCTGATAAGGCCGAGTCACGGTCGTATCGACACAACCGAATCCCCCAAGAAGAAGCAGTCCAAATAGAACCCACCCCCGCATCACTTACTCCCCGCTAATGTCCGAACCAATGGATCCGGGTCGTTTTCTGCAAGCCACTTCAATCTCTCCTTCGCACGAGAGTCCTCGATGGAACGAAGTTTTTTTACCGCCATAAGACGAGAGGTCGTTGCCTCCCCCTCCGAAAGCTTCAGCAAGACCCGGAGTTTTTCCTCTGCAGGCAATTTATCGATCTGCTTCGACGCTTCCAATTTCTGCTTTAATCCGCCCGAAAGAAGCTTCGATCGAATCTCCTCCGTCGTCAGGTCCGGCTCTACGTACGGTTCCGTCAGACTATGATCGATCAGCATATCCCGGTTTACGAAGGCGAACGTGCCCCCTCCGGTGAGGAGAATGAGAAGAAACAGGATAACCATACCCTTCGTCATGCTACTTTCCTTCCAATTGTTTCAAGAGATCTCGTGCATTCTTCCGAGACAGTTCCGATTCCGGTCCCCACACAGGGTGATCTTTCGACTGTACGACGATCGTGAGATGTTTCCTCGCTTCCTCCACCATACCTTCATCCATGTAGGTCTCGGCAAGGAATACATGGTTATCCAAGAGATCAGGCGCAATGGCAACCGCCTTCTTCAAATGTTCAATCGACTTCTGATTATCCCCGCCCTTGATGCCGGGAACCCGAAAGTAGAGGCGACCCAAAACACGATGAGCCCCTGCAGAATTCCACTTCTCGTCACGTGCGATCACCCAGTTCATCTCTCTCTTTACAGGCTCGATCACATGTAACCCCTGTAAAATCCCCTTCACCTCTCCGAAGAGTCCATACATCACGCCAAGCCAGAAGTGAGCTTCGATACAATTGTCGTCGATGGCGACCGCCATTTTGCAAAACTCGATCGCATCCCGGTAAATTCGAAGTTTTTTATCATCGTCCTCCGAATTCAATCCGATCCAAAGGGTCGCCTGCGCGATCTTCCAATACGCTTCCGTACACATCTCATCGAGGACGAGCACCTTCTGATACCCTTCAATCGCTTTCTCAGCCTCTCCGGAAGTCGATCGATTCGCATAATGTTTGTCTGCTTGAACAAGAACTTTCTGAACCATCGCATCCTGTTCGAGAGCAGAAAAAAGGAGGGAAACCCCAAAGAGGAGGATTCCAATACTCATGACGCTCATCTCCAATCGTCGGGAAAACCAGAAGCGTCCTATTCTAGTACGGTACCCGGACGATGCAACTATAGGGCGCTTGTACAAAAAAGACTGATTG
>CAYRLD010000189.1:0-5508 GCA_964424925.1 uncultured Planctomycetales bacterium | reverse complement strand
CAAATCCCGCTCCGGGATTGAGGCAGAGGATCGGCTTCTCCGGATCGAGCCCCTTTTCCGATAACAAGGACTCCACTCGCGATTCGCAACCGGGATCGAGAGGCAGTTCCATCTGAAGGTCGCGCATAGGAATCCCGAGCCCCTCCATAAGCCTACGCTGATAGGTCATCCATGAATACGGGTGTCGGGATCGATGCCCTGAGATTGACGGGACCGCATGCGTTAATAATCCGCCTCGAAAATCCCCACTAAATCCAGCACGCAGAGGAATACCCGCCCTCCACGCTTCCCAGGCAGAGCGAAAATAGCGCCGTAGGAGAAGAATCGCATCGAGCGACTCCCCCGGAGGCGCGGAAATATAGTCGTCACACCAGGCCGCACCCTCTACAAGGTCTTTCATTCCTGGCTTCCCCCAGAGAACCATCTTCGTTTCTGGAAAAGCCTGACGAAGGGCACGAAGAGCGGGGGTAACCATAATCACATCCCCCATCCAATTAGGAAGACGGACCCCTAATCGCCGAGGAGTGGACTTTGCAAACGTATAGGAGGGATTTCCCATCGGTCGGCCAGAATAGCAGTGCCCTCACCCGCTTTCAAGACTCAGTGAAACCTGCGCACCCTCTTTTCGTATTCCTTGGTGAACTTTCTGCTATTCTTATTCGTCAGAAAGGAACGAGATGAGAAAGACCCTTCTGCTGTTCATTCTGCCCCTACTTACCGGGATGGCGGCACCACAAGAGGCACCAAGCAAACTTGAAAACCCTGGGAAGTGGGGTATCGGAAAAGAGATCGACAACTTCTCCTTCCAAACCCTGGCTGGGGAAAAGGGTACCCTGTCCGACTATCTTCCCGCCGTTCTGGCATTCACCGCGGTCGACTGCCCCCTATCGAAATTATACCGCCCGAGGATCAATCGGCTGGAAGAAGAATACAAAAAGAAAGGGATTCGTTTTCTCTATATATACTGCGACTTCGAGGACAAGCCAGTTACGGCTCAAACCAATATTCCCTCCATACACGACCGGGAGGGAAAACTGACCAGACTTCTCCTTGCGAAGAGAACTACCGACGCGTTTCTGATCGACAAGAATCAAATTCTTCGATACCGCGGTGCGATCGATGATCAGTACGGCATTGGATACAAGCTAGATAGGCCCCGAGAGACCTACCTGACAGACGCAATCGATTCGATTCTGTTGAACAAGCCGATCGCCATTCCCGCAACCGAAGCCCCCGGATGTCCCATCCAACTCGAACCGATCGTGAAAGCACCCCAACAGGTCACCTTCTACAGAGACGTCCTTCCGATCCTTCAGAAAAATTGTCAATCGTGTCACCGTCCGGGAGAGATCGGACCGTTTCCACTCATGAGTTACAACCAGGTTCGAAGACGCGCCCGACGAGTCCAAGAAGCGGTGAACGAAAAAAGAATGCCCCCCTGGTTTGCGAATGATATTCATGGCACTTGGAAGAATGACGCCCGACTATCTCCGAAAGAAATTGATTCGATCAATACTTGGATCGCAAATGGTACTCCAGAAGGAACAGAGGCCGACGCGCCACCCGTCCCCCCATTTATTACCGGGTGGCAAATTGGCAAACCCGATATTGTCTTCACGATGAGAAAGAAGAGCCGCATCCCGGCCGAAGGAATCATTCCCTACCGCCACTACAGCGTAAAAACAAACTTCAAAGAAGACCGATGGATCCAAGCGATCGAAGTTCGACCAGGAGACCCCAAAGTCGTCCACCACATCCTCGTTTTCGATCGGGCTCCCGGAGAAAAGCAGAAATTCCTCGGAGGCTTAAAAGGATTCTTCGGAGGGATGGTTCCGGGAACGAAACCGATCACTTTCCAAAAGGGCTATGCGAAAAAACTAAAGGCAGGATCCACCCTCATCTTCCAGATGCACTACACGCCCATAGGAGAAGAGCGATGGGACCAGTCCAAGATCGGCTTGATCTTCGCCAAAGAACCGGTACGACATGAAGTCAAGACGGCAGGAATCTCCACGAGAAAACTACAGATCCCCCCCCACGAAGGAAACCATCGAGAGGAAGCCACCTACCATTTCAGAAAGGAAGCTCGAATTTATCGCTTCCTTCCGCACATGCATGTGCGGGGGAAAAGTTTCCGCTATGAAGCAATCTACCCGGATGGCCGCAGGGAGATTCTCCTCGACATCCCCAAATACGACTTCAACTGGCAACTCTCCTACGAATTAGAAGCCCCCCTTCTCGTCCCACCCGGAACGAAGATCAGGGCAATCGCCCATTTCGATAATTCAGAAGCGAACCCGGCCAACCCCGATCCCAATGCCACTGTTCGCTTCGGCCCACAGACGTTCGACGAAATGTTGATTGGATATTTCGACTACACCGAAGTGCCATAAGAAAAACGGACGGACCCGCGAAGGCCCGCCCGTTTTGATCACTTTCCCTTAGACTAAAGAACCGGCAAGTACGTTTCGATTTCGTACGGGGTTACCTGTGCCTGGTACTTCTCCCACTCGATCTTCTTCGATGCGATGAGATTCGTATAGATGTGATCCCCCAGCGCGGTACGCAGGAGTTCACTTCCTTCTGCCAGTTCAATCGCATGACGAAGGTTCCCGGGGAGAGACTTGATTCCCCGCTCGGCACGAATGTGAGAAGGCATCTCGTAGACATTTTCCTCCACAGGAGTATCGACCTTCATCTTGTTCTCAATTCCATAAAGCCCCGAAGCGAGCATCGCCGAGAAGGCGAGATAGGGGTTGACGCTCGGGTCGGGAGAGCGGAATTCAATCCGCGTAGCCTTTTCCTTGCCCGGCTTATAATACGGAACCCGGATCATGTCCGACCGGTTTCGAAGTGCCCAGGTGACGTAAACAGGAGCCTCATACCCGGGAACAAGCCGTTTATAAGAGTTAACGGTCGGATTGGTCACCATGGCGATCTCCGGCGCATGCTTCATCAGGCCAGCGATATACTGCCGACACGTTTCCGAAAGGTGCCACTTGTCATCGGCATCGAAGAACGCGTTCTTTTCATCATTAAAGAGGGACTGATGAACATGCATTCCGTTTCCGTTCTGATCGTTCAGAGGCTTCGGCATAAAGGTCGCATACACCCCGTGTGCATAAGCGATCTCTTTGACCACAAAACGGTGCGTCATGACGGCATCCGCCATCCGAAGCGCTTTCTGGTACCGTAGATCTATTTCGTGCTGACTCCAGGCAACTTCGTGATGGGCGTATTCAACCGGAATCCCAACCTTCTCAAGGGCAAGGATCGTCTCCCGCCGGATGTCGACCGCTTCGTCCCGCGGCATCGCGTCAAAGTACCCACCCTTGTCGAGAGGTTCCGGAGACTCGGGGGATTTGAAATAGAAATACTCGAGTTCAGGCCCAACATAGAAATCAGTGAAGCCGGCCTCGCGCATCTTTTCGAGATTTCGTTTTAGAACATACCGAGGATCCCCTTCGAAAGGAGAACCATCCGGATGTTTGATATCGGCGAACATCCGGGCAACCCCTTTTTCATTGGGGCGCCAAGGAAGAATCGTGAATGTGGTCGGATCGGGCCACGCAAGCATGTCGCTCTCATCGATTCGGGTAAACCCTTCCACAGAAGAGCCATCAAAACCAACACCCCCTTCGAAGGCGTGATCGAGTTCGTGAACCGGAATCGTAAACGCTTTCAGATTTCCGAGAATGTCACTGAACCAGACCTTGATAAACTCAATGTCATTTTCCTTCACCAACGCCCATACGTCGTTGATATCTTTGGGGATCGACGGCTGTGTCATCGGGGTTCCTCCTTCTTACGGGGCCAGGGGCAAAAACAAAAAAAGCGCCTTGCGGGACTCTCGGAGAAAGTTCCGCAAGGCGCCTTTGCCTTACCTGGTCTACCGTATCGAAAAAAGAGGACCAAGTCAAGAAGAGCAAGAACGCTTAGAGGGGAAAGCGAATCAGAACGGAAACCCCCTCTTCCGAAGAGACATCAAACTGCCCTTTCAAATCATCTCGAACCACTGATTGCACCAATCGAAGCCCCAAATTAGCCGAACCGGTCAGAGAAAATCCTTCCGGCAATCCAACCCCGTTATCGACCACCCGAACCTCAACCGCCCCTTCTGTCGGAGAAAGTTCGATATCGACCCGACCTTCTTTCCGCCCCGCAAATCCATGTTTGATTGCGTTGATAATCAGTTCATTTACCGCCAGGGCTACAGAAAGGGCTGGGTCGGGAGGAACGGAGAGCCCAGAACCCCGAACTTCATGACGAATCACCTGGCCCGGAAGGAGAAACGTCTGAATATTGAGTTCCAAAAGACGACCGAGCAAATCCTTGAGGTCTACGGAACTAACATCCACACGCGCCAGAAGATCGTGTACCTGCATCATTCCCATCAGGCGTTGGATCGCACCGGAAAGCGCAGACTGAGCAGCAGGGGAATCTTCCTGCCTCATCTGAAGTCGCATGATGGAAGCGATAATCTGCAAATTGTTTTTCACTCGATGGTGAATTTCCCGGACCACATGGGAGTATTCAGGAGCGTTCTTTTTCGTCATGATCCAAAATCTCCCGTGCCGCTTCGCTAATACTCTTTTGTGTATCCATCGCTCGCTTTCGAATGAGGGAAAAAGCCTCTTTCTCCTTCACTCCGTATCGATCCATCAGATGCCCTCGCGCCCGGTCGACCCACTTTCGAGTCTCCAGAGCCTCCTTTGTTCCTTCCAATTCCTCTTCCAAGGAGCGCGTCTCCCCAAACCGAGAGTTCGCCATCTCTAATGCCGCCATCAATTCTCGCTCATGAAATGGTTTTACCAAGTACGAAAAGACCCCGGACCGGGCCGCCTTCTCGATTAATTTTTGATCGTGAAAGGCGGTTAGGAGAACGCACGGGGCGATCTTTTCTCCCGAAATTTGTTCCGCCGCCTCTAGTCCCGAAGTTCCGGGCATACGAATATCGAGTAGAACGACATCGGGAGAGAGGGTTCGCGCCAGTGTAATCGCTTCGGCACCATCGGAAGCCTCTCCAACAACAACATGTCCTGCCTTCTGGAGGGTCTCTCGAAGATCCATTCGGATAATAGATTCGTCTTCTGCAATGAGCACTTTCACAACGCCTCCAGTTTACCCGAGGAGCCCCTCTCTACAAACCGCTTTTGACGAGATGAATGAGAACCTTTTGTGCTAGAATTTGAACGACGATGGCATCAACACGAAGTGGTTCAGCAAAACGAGCACTCAATTGGCTCCGGACATCTCTGGAGAATGTCGGAGTCCAGAATCTGGAATGGAATGCGATTCCCGTTCCTGAAGAAGAATATCCAGAACTTCACCACCCCGCTGCGGGAGCCTATCGAGTTTCCTGTTTTACCGAATACCATCGGCCGGACAGGCTACGAACCCTCTTAACCCGAATCATAGAAGCGGCCGTTTGGATCGATTGCACCCGAATTTCGATCCACCCGATCGGGCATCTCAAATTATTCGCCTGTTCGATGGATATCGTCTTCT
>CAYRLD010000188.1:0-5550 GCA_964424925.1 uncultured Planctomycetales bacterium | reverse complement strand
GGGCCATCCTTCCCGACGGGCTTTCGGTCGACATTCCCGACCTCGACTCCATCCCGGAATCGCGACCAGTGGAACCATACTTCGACTCAAAAAAAGACCATCTAGGCGTCTACCTGGCCACACCCGTCACACGGACCGGCCAAGCTGGGTGTAGCGTAGATGGAACGGTAAACGGAAGGCCTACACGGTATCGCCGGCAGTTTGTAAATGTAAGCGATGATAATTCGGGAACGAATGAGAGAGAAATCACAACGGCAAGAAAGGATCTCCGCATTCTTTTTGATGATGAACCGCTCGATGATTACATCACCCTGAAAATTGCAGAACTCGAAAGAACCGCAACGGGAACTTTCTCCCTGCGATCTGAATTTGTTCCGCCGACTCTTTTTGTAGGATCGAACCCTTTCCTAATGACGATCCTTCGAAGATTGGTGGAAGTTCTTTCCACAAGAAGCTCAGATCTCTCCAAAAAACGGAGACAAAGAGCCCAGGGGCTGGTGGAATTTACGATGTCCGAGGCAGCAAACTTTTGGCTCCTCCATACCGCAAACGCCTATATCCCCTCCCTCATGCACTACTACAACTCCGAAAGTGTACACCCCGAACAGGTCTATCTGGAACTGGGACGGCTTTGCGGAGAGCTATACACTTTTGCGGGAGAGGGTCACCCAAAAGACCTTCCCCGGTATATCCATACCAACCTTTCCGAAACGTTCTCTATTATCGAAGAAAAACTTCGGATGCTTCTGGAAACGGTTGTGCCGACCCGATGTCAGCCGATCCCGCTCAACCGGGTTCGCGAATGTCTCTACTCGGCGCAGATTCCGGACGAGTCTCTGCTGGAGTCGGGCACCTTCTACATGGCGGTGATGGCCGAAGTCCCGGAAGAAAAGGTCGCAAAAGAAATCCCAATCAAGATGAAAATGACCTCCGTCGACCGAATCGATCGACTGATCGCTCAAGCCCTCCGGGGGATTCCGGTTCGACACCTTCCCACCCCCCCAGCCGAAATACCGGTGCAACCAGGTCGAAGCTATTTCCAGATCGACAAACAGGGGGAGCATTGGGACGCGGTAAAGGCAGGGCGGGCTTTGTCCGTCTTCATCCCTCCTGAATTCACCGGCCTTAAAGCAGAACTCATGGCGGTAAAGGAATCATAAAATGAAAACCCTTGATCATCCGATTGTGCAGGGGCTACCCGATCTCTGTGCAGACCTTTTCACGTACGTCCTTCAGCTTCAACGGAGCCCCGATCCCGGAGATCCCGAGGCGCTTCGGATTCAACTGGATGAACTCTTTCGGGCGATGGAGAGCCGCGCCAAGCAGATGGAACTCCCTCCGCCTCATATTGCGGATGCAAAATATGCCGTTGCCGCTTTCATAGATGAAATGATTCTCAATTCAGACTGGAAGGTAAAAGAGACCTGGGCGAGTCGCCCCCTCCAGATGGAATACTTCAATAGCTTTTCTGCCGGAGAAGAGTTTTATAACAAGATTGAAAACTATCGAAACTCCACAGACAAAAACATGTTAGGGGTCCTCGAAATCTACCACACGTGCCTCTCCCTCGGCTTCCGAGGAATGCATGCGGATCTGCAGGGGCTCGAAAAACTTAAAAATCTGGTCAGCAACGTAGGACGGGAACTTACCCGTGATAAAGCGCAAGCGTGAAACACTCTTTCCGAAGTGGACACCACCGCAGATGGGGTTGCCGACAAGGTGAAACAGTTTTCTACCTGGCTGATCCCAATCATTTGCGCAGCCGTCTTATTTTTATTCTTTATCATTCTGACCTTCATACTCGGAAGTATTGTCGGCGGCGTTAGAGATAGCCTGCAAAGCTAGGAGATAAATGTAGCCATGCAATTTAAAGAGACCCTCATCGCGACCCTTTTGATTATCGCCGTCCTATTTGCCCTTCTGATCTTCGGAAATAAACTTCCGGAGCCGATTGCAAGCTGGCAAGACATCCTTGTCATTATCTGCTTCGTTCTTCTGGGCCTTGTGGTCATCTTCTACATCATCCAGAAGATACTCGCCGTCAAAAGCGCAATGGCAATTGAACGAAAACTGAAAGCTCAAGCTTCGGAACAGATCTCCGGAGCACGAGAAGATCGCAAGCCAGAATTACAAGCGCTTGAAGGTCAATTAAGTGACGCCCTTGCCGCCCTAAAAACCTCAAAAATGGGAAAAGGGGCCCTCTACTCCATGCCGTGGTACATGATTATCGGCCCCCCCGGATCTGGAAAAACGACCGCCCTTCTCGAGTCGGGACTCAACTTCCCCTATACCAGTGGAGGAGGTCGTGGAATTAAAGGGGTCGGAGGAACACGAAACTGTGACTGGTGGTTTACCGATCAAGGCATTCTGCTCGATACCGCAGGCCGGTACACAACCGAACTGGAAGACCGGGATGAATGGATCGGGTTCCTCGGTATGCTCAAAAAATGCCGGAAAGAAAAACCGATCAACGGGGTAATCGTTGCCATATCGATTTCGGATCTCATCAACGCGACCGATGAAGAGATGGAAGCCCACTCCAAAAACATCCGTGACCGTGTGGATGAATTGAGCAAGCAGTTAGAAATGGTCTTTCCCGTATATCTTATTTTCACCAAGTGCGACCTTCTAAACGGATTCACCGACTTCTTCGAAGACTTCACAAAAGAAGATCGAGAACAGATGTGGGGGATGACCCTTCCCTATAAGCAGCAAGGCGATACCGATTTCGGAGCCCTCTTCAACGAAGAATGCAAAAAGTTCTACGAAACACTTCGCCATCAGCGTGTGAACGCCCTCTCTACGGATCGAAAGAGCGACAAAAAGAGAAACATCTATTCTTTCCCACTCCAATTCGCCCTCGCCCATAAAAGACTGGGAGAATTTGTCGGGATGCTCTTCCGTACCAACCCCTTCCAAGAAAGCCCGATTCTCCGTGGCATCTTTATGACCAGCGGAACCCAGGAAGGCTTTCCGATTGACCAGGTGGTTGGTGCCATGAGTGAAGCGTTCGGTCTTGCGGCCGAAAGTGGTGGCTTGATGGGAGGAGAAGGGGAGAAAAAGAGTTACTTCATTAACAACTTATTCACAAAGCTTATTTTTCCTGACCAGAAACTGGCTCAGATCTCCTCTAAAGTGGCCCGGCGAAAACGGTTTGTACGCTGGGGAATGGGCTTCGGATCCGTTGCCGCTTTGGGAATCTTCGCCTTCCTTCTTGTCGTCTCCTTTGTTGCCAACAGCACCCTCCTTGCAAGCACCAAAAGCGCCGCGACCGATGTAAAAGAAAACAGCAACAAAGACCTCGCAAAAAGGCTCAAGAGTCTCGACCACCTGCAGGAAAAACTGAGAGAACTGGAAGAGAATGAAGCCGAGGGACCTCCCCTCACGTATAGGTTTGGCCTCTACCGGGGAAACTCGATTCTGGACGAAACCCGTACTCTGTATAACCAGCATCTACACACCCTCTTCTTGAAACGGTTAAAAGAGTTGATCGGAAGTGAATTAAACGAACGTCTGGCTCAAAAAGGTCCCGGTACTGGAGAAAAGAGGATCGAATCGTTTTTTGGAGATCTCTTCGCCCTCAACTATACGTACCAGCGTTTAGGAGGAAAAAGTCTTCCAGAAGACAAGAACCGAACCCTCATTTACGATGTTTTGACCGAACCGAAGTACAACTTTCTAAATAAATTGAAAGAGCCAGGGGATGATTCGAAAAACCTTTGGATTGAGGCCCTCGGAAGCGACAAAGCGCTCTCAGGAGATGAAAACACGAACGCCAAAGCCCAACTTAAGTTTTATATCGAACATATAGGAGCCGGTTTTGGCTTCGATGAAACTCTCGTGAACAGAGTAAATGCTCAGTTGGGTCGAAACTTCTGGATCGATGAAGAGTATCACCGATTGACCAGTTACTCCTTTAGCCAAAACAGCCCTCCGGCGCTCACTTTGGAACAGCTAGCAGGATCCGCAGGAGCCCGATTCCTCGAACCTAAACTAGAGTCCGTTCTTGAAGGACAGCCGGCCGGAACCGTTCCTGGTATTTTTACCCAGGACGGGTGGAACGGATATATGGAAATAAGTATCTCCGAACACAGCCAAGATTTGGTCACACGACTCCACCTTATGGGGATCACAACCAAAACCCAAAAAGATATAGAGAACTCCTTAATTGACCGATACGAAGTCGATCTTAAAAACTACTGGAACAAATTTATTCAATCGATTCATGTAAAAGAGTTCAAATCTATCCAGGAAGCCCGAAAGTTCCTGCAACTCCTGACCAATACAAGGACCAGTCCCATTTTTCAGGTATTTGATCGGGCATGGTCGAGGCGAGTGGTCACAATCAAAGGGAAAAAATTCAACGAACCGATAACGGAGTCCGGGGGCGAACCCGATCGCGTGAAGGACTGGTGGCCGAAAACGAATGATGCGTATAAGACGGTTCGCAACTGGCTTGGAACATTTCTGGATAACTACCAGGGGAGTTTCCAAAAGCTTATCGATGCCGGTCCCGGCCCTTTGGGAGAATTAACCACCAACTTCAATCAGGCAAACGGAAAGCTCGAAGATGCCGGGGAGTCTATTTTCACCGATCAAGTCCTCAAAGCCATCGTCCTAACGGTTTTGAAAGAACCCATTACGGAAGTGTTACTGCTTTTGCAACGCAAAGCAAAAATGGAAATGAACAGTCTTTGGGAAGAACTTGTTTATAAACCCTATTCAACCAATATGAAAGACAGCTACCCTTTTAATCGAGATCGCAATAACAGCGACATCTCCTGGGATCATTTCTGTGACCTTTTCGGATTCAACGAGGCCGCCTTCTTTAAGGTAGAAAGTTACGTCAACAAACTGGACCCCATTTCGGTAATGGACCAAGACCTCCTTCAGAAGTCTTCTGTCTTTGATGCGGCTAAAAAGAAGGCAACCGCATTTCGAAAACTCTTCCCAGATGACAACGATGGAACCAAACGGCTTTCGGTCTCTTTCCGACTTCACTTTCAAAATGCAAACTCCAAATCAACCAACTTTGTTCTGGGGACGATCAACATCAACGGACTCGATGTCAGCACCACAAGGAAACTGACCTGGACACAAGGGGAGAACGTAAAACTCAATGCCGTCCCTAATGACGGAACGGGCAAAACGAAAGACTTCTACCCCATTGGGTCTTTAGGAGACCGGCAAAACAGTCCGTGGGCGCTCTTCCGCCTTCTCGATTCGGGCCGGTTCATTCCGAAGGCCGCCGATAAATTCCAACTCGAATGGGAATTGACAGCCAAAGATAAGCTTCGAATTACCCTCATCGCGGAAACTACGAAAAACTGTTTCGGGAAAGATTTCTTCAATTTCACTTGTCCCGAAAAGGTTGTGGAGTAAGGACAATGGGAGCGGGTTGCTTCGGGAAATTACCGATCCACTCTGATTTTATCCAGCTGAATGCGGGTGGATCAGAAATCGAAACCCTCTATAAATGGTTCCAAGAGGGAATGGAGAAAGGCCGTCAAAAATGGGGGAATAGCTGGGAATCCGAATACCGCAATGCGC
>CAYRLD010000187.1:0-5552 GCA_964424925.1 uncultured Planctomycetales bacterium | reverse complement strand
CGCTGTTTTCTGCGCACGGCGCGTTCGATGACATTTTCCCAGGACAAAAGGGGTGTCATCAGAATGGCCCGTATCGAGCTTTCGACTCCACTCAACCGTCCACCACCCCGACCTCCAAATGCCTTTCGCCCGGACATCGGCCCCAGAACCATCCGGTTTCTGCACTTTGTATTGGGCAACAACGCTTCCCTTTCGCCTCGCAGGAGGAAGAGATTTTGTAACGATCGGTTTTCCCTCGTCCATCGCCCGACGAATATACCCATACTTCCCCGTATCGAGCCGGATAAACCGTGCCTTCTGCTTCGGTTTCTTCTTCGTATAGTGATGGGTATCATCCTTCGCAAACCCAACCGGATTGGTCCGAGCCGCCTGCCAATACCACGCATCCCAAACCGCATCAATCCCAGCGCGCATATTGACATTGAAAGGGCCTTCCTTCTCAAAAGCAAAGTAGGCCGCATCCTCGAGATCTTCACTCTCCTCATACGATCGCCGGGATTTGTTCCACTTAAATGGCTTATGCTGAGTACTCTTTGTCTTATCTTTCCATCTCAGGAGAAAGTAGACAGAGGTCCCATCATGAACCACCTTCAATTCTGCAGAGTCTTCCGGTTCAAAAATCTTTTTGGGAATATCGACGGGAATCGTATGAGCTTTCACGGAAGTCCAGACCGGATCATTCGACAATCCATCAATTTTTGGAGCCGAAGCGCCCTTCACAACCTCAATGGTTCCAACCCTCTTCCCACACTTCTCAATATCCTGGGCGGACAAGGGAAGAGCCAACAGGGGTAGAAACAAAAGCTTCCAGATCATCCACATATCTCCTGATACGATTCGCCCTGAAAAAGGGGTCATAAAATGTACCCTTCCCTCCAAAATTTTCCAACAGATCCACGAAACCGAGAAGAAAAAAGCCATGTTATAGAAGAGGAGGCCGAACCGATTCCGGGCATACTTTTCTTTCCGATCGGTGCGTGCTATCATGGATGAAAATGGCTGAAACCGTTCTAGACAAATATAGAAAAGACCGTCAGATCCTGGCGATACGGATCTCTTCGGAACAACTCGGAGGGATCTTCCGCCCAGCGACTCGAATCCCTTCCCAGACGATGGGCCTTGTCTTTTATGAAGATGGCCGCGTCAGACATATCGGTCCCGGGATAGAAGTAAGTGGATCTTTCGAACTTCTTTTAGCAAAAAAGGGAGAAATCCCTCTCCAATTGGTCTTTTCTGAATTACAGAGCCTCGATAAACATACGGTTCAATGTACCGTCATCCTTCGCGTCTATCTCGCGACCGAAGAACCTTCCCTCTTGAGAGACTTTGCCCGCAATCTATTTTCCTATCCGGGAGAATTCACCACTCGAGACCTGGAAAACCATATTATTCCCGAACTCAAGAGGTCCCTCACCCGTCTTGTGGGAAAAATGAGTGCCAAAGAGTTGCATCGTAAAGATCACTCTTCTGCATGGACGAATGCGCTTCGGTCTGATCTTGGGAAATTCCTCTTCGGATATGGGATCGGCTTTGAGCAAATTTCTGAGGCAACCACGATCTCCGAAGGGTTCGAACAGGCGGAGTCAATCCGAAAAGAAAAGGCGGATAAAGAGGTGGAAGAAACGGAAGCGTTGCAGAAAAAAGAGGACCGGATCCGCCGATTCATGAACATCCTTCAAGACAAAGATGTAAAAAAGATTTTGGAAACCCTCCCTGACAAGCAGATGCAGGGATTGATCATCGCAAAGCTACTTGAAGATGATAATGTCTCGATCAATGCGGAGGACCTTGTTCGACAAGCGGGAACCTGTGGAGAAGAGGTGGTCCAAGCGGTCTTCGAAACAATGCGGGAACTCGTTGGAAAGGGAACCACCGTCGGCGGGGATGAGGTAGAAACCGAGCATGCGGCCAGACTCTATCTGGTCGCTGGAACACAGGTATTTGAAATAAACCCGCAGCAACCCGAGGTGGTCACCCATGAATTTCCGGAAGCACTTCGGTCTGTACGATTCTCTGAGAATTTACTTGCGGGCGCAAAACAAGCGGTCTATGAAAAGAGTTCTGACGGAACGATACAAGTATTCCCCCTTCCGGAAAAGAAGAGGCCCCGCGGAGGGATCAATGCGATCTGCACGTCCGAGAACCATCTCTTCGCAACACACTCTGAATTTGGACTGGCGCGGTGGGATCGAAACCTACCCGGAGAGGAAGGTGAACTCCTCTTCCCCGAAATAACGGACGGAAAAAAGACGACCCGATCCGTAGAAGTACGGGACAAACACATCATCTTTGCGAGTGGCGATCACGTCTATCGAGCGCCTCTCACCCCCGAAGGGGTACCGGTCAAATTTGTTTCAAGCGCCGAAAGTCCGATCACCTGCCTGGCGATCTGCGAACGGAGCCTCTTTGCCGGGACCGAAAATGGGGCCATTGTCGGGTGGAAACTCGAATCTCCAGATCAACCGGTCATTCTTGTCCGTAAAAAAGATCCGATCGTAAATGTCCGGCTTGCGAAGATCAGTGGGATCCCCCAACTCTTTTACAGTACACGGGACCTCAGTATCCGCGCACGAGTCCTCGGTCAAAATCTCGAAACGAGTTACGAATCGGGGGGAACTTCTGTGGGCGCGCTTGATACTTCGAGCGACTTCATCTGTGCAACAGACACCTCGGGCCGGAAAGTTTTCCTCTGGAAATCTTCTGCCCCGGGAAAACCGCATCACGAAATCGATATTTGGACGCATGCCCGAAAACCGATTCTCGATCTTTGGCTCCACAAAGAGACGGTAGGAGCACACTAAATTGAACGAAATTTCCCGAAAAGAAGCGCTTTCTGCAGAAGATGCCTACATGGAGAGAGTCCAGGCCAACGTCACCGAAACGGACACTATTTTTAACCCCCTCGACAATAAGACGTACGAGGCGACCTCGAAAAACAGGGGCCGCAGAGATCTCGATCAACGATCTTCCGCCGTCAAAAAATTGATTCAAAAATGGGCGACACAAGATCTGATGGAGGTGTATGCCCAAATGCCGAAAAATCGGCTCGTTCTTCACGATATCTGGCATAAAGAATTATTCGGGCCTCGTTCGGTCCGTATCACCATCGCGGGAACCTCCTGGAACCCCATTAAAGATCTCATCCAAGAGGGAAAATCACACCGACAAGGCTCCGCGGGAGATATCCATGGGATTAAAGAACTGATCGCAAGACGCCCCGACGTATTCTATTATATAGGGATGTTCTCTCCCACAGGATGGGAGGAGGAGTGTCGCCAGCACCTCCTGGGAGAAAACTACTTGATCGCCCTGTCCGATAGCGTGCAGGATGGATGGAGAACATGGTTTGCCCAGGACCCCCGCTGGCAGTCCGGGACCCAGCTCTTTGACCTGACAAATGATGAGGAAAAAATAGACGCGATCCAACTGTTCGTAAGACGAAATACCGGCCGAATCCTGATGGACGAGCTAACGGAGGATCTCCTTCTCGACAGGTTAGGATATCCGGTACCGATCGTTCGAGAAGCACTCGAAAATATCGCGAAAGAGGACCCTTTTTTGAAATTTGATACCAAGACCAGGCCGTACCGTCTGGTTCGAATCTATCGGTAGAAGATATGTTGAACAAAATCAAAAAGATGCTCGGCCTTACCACCCTGCCCGATGAGGTCACCCCGCTCTACCAAGGAGCGAAGAATGAACGAGAGGCGCTCATTCTGTTAAAAGAAGCCCGCCGTCGAGATGAATCCCGACGAAAGAGAGCGCTCGATGACCTCGACGTTCTTTCCGGAATGGAAGAGGAATTACTCGCAGAGGGCCGGCAAGAGATGACCGAAAGCCGCAAGCTCATCCTCGCCCGGCGGATCAAAGAGGTCCGATGGAAAATCCAAGAATTGAACAGCCGAATGGAAAACATCTATAGCAAGCGGCTCAAAATCTACAATGAACATATTGCCTCCCTCGAAACGGTGATGGAACTCTCCTCCGAAGAGATCCCCGACAAGAACACAATGGAAGAGGTGGCCATCAAAGCCAAGACGATGATCGAAGATCTGGAGAAAACCCGGGAATTGGCAGAAGGAATTTCGACCACCTTTGAAGGGGTTCAGCCAGATGCCGAAGAACAGGAGATCCTCAAAGAACTGGAAGCCCGGGCGGATCTAGAGATTGAAAAGGCAGAACCAGAAATCGAAAAAGAAGAAAAAGCTCCCGAAGAGCCAAAAGAAGAGAGACCGGACGAAGAACCCCCGGAGATCATTTATGAAGAGTAGTATCGCTCTTCTCCTTGTCTTCATTGTAGGCTGTCTCCCCTCTCGAGAGGAGCAGGTAACAACACGAAAAGTGGATGAAGAGTGGTTCCAGAAAAACCCTCTTTCTCTGGCGATACTCGACATCCATACAAACGAAAACCCAATCGACCCCGTTTTCCTGCAGATGAATCTGGCCCAAGCTCTTCGAGAGTTGGGATACAACGAAACCCGCTCCCAAGCGTACCAACGGCCGCAGAGACCGTGGAAAAACGGAGAAGCCGCCGGAATCGCAAAACAAACGGGGCACGATGGGGCACTCGTTCTCGCGATTCACAATGAGGAAGGGCTCTTGCAAGCCTCCCTCCGCGTTATCGATACGAGAGGGATGATACGATACGACGTCCACCTGGAATTATCAGCAGAAGGAATGACCGGGGAAGATCTAATTTTGAAACTGCTCTCTCCGCTCGAAAGGATTCTTTAGATATGTCGATCATGAGCCGACTCCTGCGAAGGAAAAAGAAACTGACCGACTTCACCGTGGATGAAATCCGCGTCGAAGAGAAGCGACTCGAAATTCGTGAAAACCAACACATCAACCAGATTGAGAAATACGACAAGATCCGCGAAGACATCTTCCACCAGGGCGCAAAGACAAAGTCACCTTCTCGACGAAGAATCTACGCCCGACGGTTCAACGAGACCTGCCAACGCCTTCAGATCATCGAAAGAGATCTAAGTAGAGTGGTAAAAGAGTTGATGACCCTCAGCCGGGTGCGTGCGGTCATGGAAAGGAAAAAGTCGGGCAAGACCGAAAACATTCTCCAGAAGCTAACCGAAGAAGATATGGTCAAACTCACCACCCTCCTCGAGGATGACAAGATCAACGAAGAGGTCTACCTACAAAAACTGGACGGGGTTCTCGGAATCGTAAATGACCCCGCCTACGAAACAACCGATCTCGGAGAAGCCGGATCAGACGTCCTGAAAACATGGGAAAGGATGGATGAGGGAGACCTTGAGTTCGACGAAGGATTACGGGAAGCGGCCCAATCGGAAAGTCAGGGCGGACAGAAAGAAAAGGAAGCGGGCGAAGCCGACCCCGCCTTTTAGGATAGACAATGGGATTTTTTGACATCGTCTTGCGAAAAAAAAAGAGCCTCAAGCTCGAGGATGTAAAGCGCGAAGAGATTCGTCTTGGCATCCGGGAAAACCAGACCCTTGCAAAGCTGGAACGTCTCGAAAAAGAACGGGAAGAGATCTTCAGCAAAGGTTCGAAGATTAAATCTCCGTCCCGCCGTC
>CAYRLD010000186.1:0-5554 GCA_964424925.1 uncultured Planctomycetales bacterium | reverse complement strand
ATGCTTGCCCGGATCCAATCTCCGTCACGGGAAAGAGTTCTTGTCATACGTAAAAAAATGGGCGCGGGGGGAGTCGAACCCCCACGGGTTGCCCCATAGGATCCTAAATCCTACGTGTCTGCCAGTTCCACCACGCGCCCAAAAATTTCAAAAAAGGGTCGTAACCTCGACAGTACGAGATGACTTTTATAATATCGTCTCCGCATCACGCCATGGAGAGGTGCCAGAGTGGTCGAATGGGCCCGCTTCGAAAGCGGGTGACTCCGAAAGGGGTCCCAGGGTTCGAATCCCTGCCTCTCCGCCACTTCCCCGGAAAATCCCCGTACGATGCCCCTTGAAATGACAGGAACAGAGATTCCTCTTCGTAGATGCCTATTTTTTCTCGGCCGCCTTCATGCTGTCAATAAGGAACGGAATCCAACAGAGCGGAAGGCAGAAAAACAACAGAACCAGAAACAGGATGAATCCATTCTGATTCAATCCGATGAAAACCTCTTTCCCTTGTGGCATAAATCCTCCCCGTGATAAAAGTGCCCCTCCCCTCTTTGAACAGACTATACCACAAAATTAAGGGAGAATGATTCTCCTGATTTTTTCAGGAAAGAAAGTTGGGAACAACTACTTGTCTTCTTCCACTCGAACAAGGAGGATTCTAGAACAGGTACGGCAAGTGATCACTTCCTTCCCCATAAGAAGAAGATTCACATCCTGAGAGGTGACCGCCACACTACACCCTTCACACTGCCACTGGAGAACTTTCCCAGAAGCTTCAATCACTCGATACTGGCTTACATTAGAAATAGCAAGCCCATCCTCTTTCACATTTAGAATCCGCTCGTAGAGGTCGATCACATCTCTCTCGACACCCGAAGCGAGTTCAGATCGTTTCGAGGTTACTTCATCTAGCTTACTCTGAAGAATTCCCGTTTCAGAAGAGATACGCGCTTCTTCCTTTGCGAGAATTCCTTCTGCCTCCTTGAGATCTTCCTGTCGAAGTGTGGAAAGTTTTCCCTTCTCATCGACCTGGTACAGAATATCGAGAAGCCCCTCTTCAATCCGGCCCTTCTCCGCTTTTACAGAGGAAGCCTCTTTGAGAAGGGCCTGGTATTCATCGTTCTTTTTCGCCTGATTGGCTTGGGTTTGAAGTTTGGTGATACGCTCGTCACACTCTTTTACTGTAAGCTCCCGCTTTCCCGCCTCGAGCCTAAGTTGTTTGATCTCCTCTTTGATCTCATCAAGGTTTACCTGTGCATGGGCCACCTTATCGTGGGCATCCCCAAGCTGAACAGGTAAGGCTTCCATCTCGGCCGTTAGGTCATGAACGGAAAGATCGATTTCCTGTAATGGCACAAGAGCCTCTACCTTCTGATTTGACGGCATTCGTATCCCCTATTGTCAAAAACAACGAGCGCGTATCCTACAGAACAAGAAGGCGAATCTCCAGAGTTTCCCCGCGCTTATTCCGCGGGAACAACTTGCTCCTCGCCCTCTTCTGTTTGCTGAATCGATTCCAGGAACCCCTCGAGCCGTCGAGACCGGATCGGATGCTGTAATTTCTTCACCGCTTTGGCCTCAATCTGACGAACACGCTCTCGGGTCACCTTAAAGATCTTTCCGACCTCTTCGAGCGTATACGTATAGCCGGTCCCAATTCCGTATCGAAGTTTGATGATTTCCCGCTCACGGAACGAAAGCGTTTGGAGGACCGACTCGATCTTCTCCTTCAACATCTCGTGAGTAGCAGCCGTAATCGGCGACTCGACACCATCATCCTCGATAAAGTCACCGAAGTAGGAATCATCCCCTTCCCCGATCGGTCGATCGAGGGAAATTGGATGCTTCGCTATTTTCAGAACCCTTTTGGTCTCTTCAAGGCTGATCCGGGATTCATTCGCAATCTCTTCAAGGGTGGGCTCGCGTCCCATCCTCTGCGATAACTTCTTAGAGACATTGCGAAGTTTTGTCATCGTCTCGATCATATGAACCGGAATTCGGATCGTGCGAGCCTGATCCGCAATAGCACGGGTAATCGCCTGGCGAATCCACCAGGTCGCATATGTCGAGAATTTATATCCACGGCGGTACTCATACTTCTCTACCGCCTTCATCAGACCGGTATTTCCCTCCTGGATTAGATCGAGGAAGGAAAGACCTCGATTTCGATACTTTTTCCCGATGGAAACAACCAGTCGAAGGTTTCCACTAGAAAGCTTCCGTTTGGTTTTTTCATATTCTTGGAACCGTTCCTGGATCTCATCGACATGACTCGCCATCTCGTCGGGACTTTCCAAGGTCTGCATAACCAACTGATCGAGTTCCTTCTTCAAGCTCTCGAGTCGAACCTTGTTTCCTTTCGCCGCTTTGATCTCGGCAATATCCCGAACAAGCTCCTCCAACCGATGCCGAACGGCATGCATCCGTTCCATCATGGGTTTGATCTTTTTGACCTGAATATTCATATCTTCGAGAAGAACCACACAACTACGCTGATTCTCTCTCAGTTTACGAACAATTCGAGTTCGTTGTTTTTCTGTCAATTTCTCGGTCTTCAATCGATCGTACAGATCATGACTTTCAAAGGCAGACTTCCGGATTTTGTCGATGATATCGGGAAGACGATCCAGAACCTCCAGTTTGCTGTCATCGATAGCACTGTCCGCCTTTAATGTACGATCGAAGGCGAGGTCCCCATTCTTCACATCCTCCAGGATGCGCAAGGCTTCCACCACAGCAAGGGAAGATTCCAGCACCTTGGTCCGGAACCGTTTCCGGGTAATTTCAATCTTCTTTGCTAAGCGAAGTTCATCTTCCCGAGAGAGAAGGGGAATTTCCCCCATCTGGGTCAAGTACATACGAACCGGATCATCGATCTTTTCTGTCGTTCGTTTTGTATCCGTCTCAGAAAGGCGTCCGTAAGCGGGATACGAAGTTTCGTCATCGCCCCGGGATTCCGTCTTCTCTTCCTCTTCCTCCTCAATCAATTCGACACCCATTTCATCCAGATTCTGGAGAATGCCATCGAGTTTCTCGGGAGAAACCATATCTTCAGGAAGAACCTTGTTCATCTCATCATAGGTGATGAACCCTTTCTTCTTCCCCTCCTCGATGAGAGCCTTTACCTCGGCACTCAGGCGCTCTTCTCCATCCGCCGCTGCCGGAGGAGAAACCATGGGGGAAACTTTCCCTTTTTTCTTTGTTGCCGCTTTCGTGCGTACCAAGAGAGTCATCCTTTTTTACGATTCAACGCCCGGGAAGCAGGCCATGATCAATCGGCCTGTTTCGGCGTGAATTCTGCACCTTTCTTAAATACTCATCCGGATCGGTTTCTTTTCGATTCGTCTTCCGATCCCCTAGATAACGGTGGTGCGCCAGGACGTCCAGGCATCCTTTAATCTGATCCTCAAGGGATCCTTTCGGGATATCCCGCATCGCCAGGTCCGCCAAAAGCGCACGCTCTTCTTGTGTTTCCAGCGCCGTCATTACATCACTGACCCGAACCTCACCTTGCTCACTCAATTCGAACAGCACCGCGGCAATCTTTCGTGTCGCCGCCGCAGGAAACTGATCTGCAGGGAAAATCCCCTTCACCGTGATAGCATGGCCCGGTTCCGCCAGCAACATTCCCAGAAGTTGTTGAGACGCCTCCTCTACAGGACCCGGAATATTCTCCGGTTCTGGAATTGGGTCCGCCGGCGTTTCATTATTCGCCCTGCGATTCAACCAACTCCGTAACGTCTTCGGCTCCAACTGGAAAGTTACGGCCAATTGCTGGAGTAATATTTCTCTTTTCACTTCGTTGGGACACTGTATCACTCGATTCAACACTTCTTCGATCACCCGCGTCTTCCCCCCCGGCGTAGACATATCCACGCGGGATGAAAGGCGTTTCAAGAAGAAGCGGAAAATTTCCGTAGGATTCTCAAGCCGATTTTTCAGCTCTTCCGCCCCGAGTTGAAGAACACAATCTGCCGGATCCTTTTTAGAAGGAAGTTCCGCAACGAAGAGATCCACATTTTCAGAGAGCAAAAGGTCCATTCCGCGTTCCGAAGCCTTGCTTCCCGCTTCGTCCGCGTCAAAAACCAGGACAACCCGATCTACATACCGTCGTAAAAGGCGTAAATGGTCTTTGGTCAACGCCGTCCCGAGTGTTGCAACCATCCCCTTGATCCCTGCCTGATACGGCAGAATGACATCAAGATAACCCTCTACTATATATAAGGTTTTAGACTCGCGAATCTCGTCCCGAATCCAATGCAACCCGTATAAGTTTCGTCCCTTCGAAAAAATTGAGGTCTCGGGAGTATTAATATACTTCGGTTCCTCATCCTTCAGAGTCCGGGCACCAAACCCAATCGCTCGGCCACGTGAATCAAAAATCGGAAACATCAAGCGACCTCGAAAACGGTCGTAATAGCCACCCGACTCCCGTTTCAAAACCAGACCGGCATCAAAAAGAGTCTTGTCCGAAAAGCCGGCACGGCGTGCGCCCTGAAGAAGACCATCCCACGAATCCATAGAGAACCCTAGTTGGAATGTCTTCGCGGCCGCATCATCCACACCACGACGGGCGAGATACTGCTGCGCCTTTTCCGCTTCGGACTTCGTTTTTAACAATTTTTGAAAGAACTTGACCGCCCACTCATTCGCCCGGTAGACCTCTTCTTTTCCGGCGACCGGTGCCCGACCCCCTTCATACTTCAGAGTCACGCCGCTCTTTCGAGCAAGCATATTGATCGCTTCTGGATAGTCGACCTTCTCGATCTCCATTACAAAAGAGATCGCATCCCCCCCTTTCTGACACCCGAAACATTTGAAAATCTGTTTCTCCGGATGAACGTTAAAGGAAGGAGTTTTCTCCTCATGAAAAGGACAACATGCCTTATAGTTTGACCCCGAACGCTTTAGGGGAAAATACGACGAAACCACCTCATGAATATCAATGGATCGCTTTAGCTCCTCGATCGATTCTTGTGAGATGAACGGCACGCACCCTCTCCAGTAAAGGGGCGAAATAATATCACGAGCCCCCTTCCGGGTCGAGTATTTTCTACTCCTCAGGACCCTCTCAGCCGGGAAATAAGCTCTTCTGGGGAGAACTCCTCCGGACGCTTTCCCTCCCGCCAGACCTTCCGGCGTTGCGAAAAGACCGTTTTCAGCGCCCCCAGAAGACTTTCCACCTCTTCGGGGGGAACCCTCTCGTTCCTCTCTAGGCGGAAAACAGCCGAATCGACGCGAGGGGCTGGATAAAAGAGGCGTCCGCCCGCTTTTCGCAAAAGTCGGATGGAACACATCGCCTGGACCAGGACAGACCAGGGACCGTACTCCTTTGAACCCGGCTTCGCTTTCAGCCGGTCGTAAACATCCCTTTGAATCATCAACGTGTAGCTCTTTACAGGATGAGGAACGGAAAGCATGGAAATCATAATCCGCGAATAGTCGGAATACGGGAGGTTCGAAACAAAATGAACATCGGAACCTTCCCCGAAAGAAACTTTTTCCTGGAAACGTGATCCATCCAACAAGAAAAGCTCTAAGTGAGACTCTTCCTCGAACC
>CAYRLD010000185.1:0-5571 GCA_964424925.1 uncultured Planctomycetales bacterium | reverse complement strand
GAATTTCGGAAGAAACCATATCCTGAAAATGCCAACGGAGGACATACAGACCTTCCTTTTCCGCTGGAACGGAAAGGAGGCTGGAAACATCGATCTCCCGCCCCACGAACCCCTTTTTCCCAAGTTTATGCCGACGCATAACTTCCCGAAGTTTCCCGGGAGCCTTTAGAACGCGGCCCTGAGGATCCCGAATCTCCAGCCCGGCCAGATAATCAACCGGTTCATCAAGGGAGATTTCCGTTTCCGTTGCATTTACCATCGTAAATCGAACCGGCATGGCCCGCCCAGGGATGAGCGTCGTACCGATCGATTCAAGCTGCAATTGAACCTTAGGTTCGGTGGGAACCTCTTGACAGAAAAGGAATACGGAGAAAAGCCAGATCATGAATAACCTTATTTATCGTAGGTGTAAAAGCCTTTGCCTACTTTTTTTCCATACATTCCGGCCGCCACCATCCTGCGTAAAAGCGGAGGGGCCGCATATTTGGAGTCATGGAACTGTTCAAAAAGAACATCCATAATATAAAGAGTCGTATCTAATCCGACAAAGTCCAACAGAGTCAAAGGACCCATCGGAACCCCCGTCCCCAGTTTCATCGCCGTATCAATATCCTCAACCGTAGAAAGACCTTGCTCAACAGCCCGAACCGCCTCGCAAAGATAAGGAACCAGAAGAAGGTTCACGATAAAACCAGGCGTATCCTTTGCCGTAACGGTTACCTTGCTAAGAGATTCGATGAACGCGCGGGAACGATTGTACGTCTCTTCACTCGTAATCTCGGGCCGGACAATCTCGACCAACTTCATGATCGGCACCGGCTGCATGAAATGAAGTCCGATACATTTGTCAGGCCGATCCGTAGCGGAGGCAATTGCCGTAATCGAAATACTGGAGGTATTGGAGGAGAGAATCGCTTCCGGTTTCAGGACCTTATCCAGTTCCGCAAAGACAGCCTTCTTCGCTTCGAGATTCTCCACGATCGCTTCAATCACGAGATCACAGTCGGCGAGATCCTGGATCAGAGTGGTTCCGGAGATATGCCCGAGGGTTTGATCCATATCTTCCTGGGAAACCTTTCCCCGCTTTACTCCCGCAGCAAGAAAACCCTGAATCCGGTCGAGACCCTTTTTCAGGAATTCCTCGTTCACTTCCCGCACAACGACCTGGAACCCCTTCTGCGCGATCACCTGTGCAATCCCGGACCCCATGAGACCGCACCCGATGACGCCAATCTTTTTTATACTCATGAATACCCTCTGAAATGGATTTGCGGAGATCCTACACATTTCACGGAAAACACGCAAGGATCCCCCCCTGGAGGGGAAAGAGTGGGAATTTATCGCTCAAAAGCGATCGCCATACCGAGGCCACCGCTCACACAAAGTGTCGCTAATCCTCGATGAGAATCCCTTCGCTGCATCTCGTGTAAGAGGGTCACCACGATCCGTGCGCCTGTCGCCCCGATCGGATGCCCCAACGCGATCGCCCCCCCATTCACATTCGTGCGGGACCAATCATATTTTAGTTCGCGATCACAGGCGATCACCTGAGCCGCAAAAGCCTCATTGACCTCCATGAGGTCGTAATCCTTCATCTCCCACCCCGTACGCTCCTGGAGTTTGTGAAAGGCGGGTACGGGTCCTAACCCCATTCGCGAAGGATCGAGTCCCGCCACAGCACTCCCGGCAATCCGTGCTAATGGGGTACGCCCCTCTAATTTATCTTCCGCCATGAGAACCAACGCGGATCCCCCATCCGTAATCCCACTTGAATTCCCGGCATGCACCGTTCCATTTTTTCGAAAAACCGTGGGAAGTTTGGCAAGGGATTCCATCGTAACCCCATCCCGGGCATGCTCATCAATCTCAAGAACCTTGTCCCCTTTTAGCGGGACAGAAACGATTTCAGAATCGAACCGTCCGCCTTTTCGGGCCGCTTCACAGCGAGTTTGAGACTCCAGAGCGTAACGATCCTGCTCTTCTCTCGATATTTTATAGTCGTCCGCCAGAGTTTCTGCCGTCTCCCCCATCAGATCCCCACAAAGAGGACAGAGGAATCCATCCCGATACATCCCGTCCACCAACTCCCCATGCCCAAGACGATAGCCACTTCGGGCTCCATCGAGGTAATAAGGAGTCCGAGACATCGCTTCCATTCCTCCGACAAGGATGGTATCCGCTTCCCCACAAGCAATTGATTGAGACCCGATGGTGATCGCCCGAAGACTAGATGCACACGCTTTGTTAATGGTCATCGCAGGGACCGTATCCGGAAGTCCTGCTTTTCGAAGGACTTGGCGAGCCGGATTAGGGCCATTCCCGGCTTGACGACCATGCCCAAAAATTACTTCATCGATATCAGGGTTCCCCGCATCTTCCAGCGCAGCCATCGCCGCAAGAGATCCCAGTTCTGGAGCCGTTTTCTTTTTCAAAGACCCTAGATAACGACCAATAACCGTTCTTCGGGCCGATACGACAGCAACGTTTCTCATGGGGGGCACTCTATCACCCCAAGAATCGAGGAGTCAACATCCTGCTTGACTCCCCATTATATTTGCATATAATACATATAACATTAATCCGCACGAACGACGATCCAGAACTCTTATCTTGAGGAGAGGTGATCCATGAACAAGATTCGAGCGAACGACGTACTTTTGTCTCTTGCATTTCTGGCCATCGTTGCGGCCGTCGGACTTCCCGGGCTGATCCATTCCGACCAGGTGCGAAATGAACGGACCGCTTGCGCAGCCTTAGATTCTATCGTTTCGGCAGAAAGAGTTTTCTTTCACCAGGATCTGGATCGAAATGGCATTCGTGATTATTGGAGTCGGGACATTAAAGGCTTACAAACCATCACGAAAAACATACTCTCCCAAAAACTCGCCCTTGCGGATCGAGCCCCTATTCAGGACCTGGGAGAACAAGAGGAGGAAACATCTCCAGAAGCCTATAGCGGATATTGGTTTCAAGCTGTTGGGGGAAAAGAAGACCGTTCTGGTTTTCGGTATGCCGCCCTGCCCTCTCGATACAAATCCGGAGGACAATATGTCTTTCTTGTCGATGAATCGAGAAGATTAATTCGAAAAGATTATGGGGAGGCTGTCGTCGGAAGAGGAAATCAACCCACCCTAACCAAAATTTGGACCGGAGAATGGCCTTCCGATAAAGAACGGACCGAAGAGTGGACTCAAACGCCTTAGGATTCTTTGAACCAGACCGTTTTCCAACCGCGAAGAACTACCGATAGAGAACTGAGGACATTCTCTAACGTGTCCTCATCTTGGGCAAAGAGTTCCCCGACAAAAACAAAATGGCGAAGAGCATTCCGATAGGATCGCTCACACTCTTTCCGATCCCCGTTCGACGTTCGCTCTACGGTCGCCCGATCGGCCCAAGAGGTTGCCTCTTTCAAGTTTTGCGCCATATTTTGGAGGAGAATTCTTTGCTCCCATCGTTTCAAAGGAGGCATCAATTCACTCGTTCGAATCATCGGAAGCCGCACTCGAAAATCCTCGGCGATTTCCCGCCAACGTTCCCGAGCAAAGGGAAGAACTCCCGGGGAATCGGATAACGCCAAGTAGGAATCGGAAAGCGACTCCCAAATGTGCTCCAATCGATCGCGGGAAGAAGATCGATTCAGAGTGAGATGTACCGTTTCAAAAATATTCGCCACTTCCAGAAGGAGGATGATCTCAAGAAGGGGGTGGTCCAAAGAACGCAGACGAAGATTCGGGTTTTCGGCTTTGGTTAGGAATATCGAAGCGATTCGTGCCGCACACTCCCCTCTTGCCTCTTCAGAACTAACGTCAGAGAGCACAAGGAAACTTTGTCGAGCGGCTTCTGCCAGGAGAACCGCACTGGAATTTTTCCCAAGCCAAGAACGAAGGGAAGGAAATTGAGATTGGAATTCGGGGAGATCGACAACATGGAGGGAGAACAAACGTTCGAAGATGCGAGCTCGTGCCAGACGGGCCTCAAAGTCTACCCGACCTTCGAGAGCAGGCAGAAGGTTTGCATAAGCAAACGCCGCTTTCTGTCGCTCGCCACGAGCCTCTAGAGCTTCTGCTTTCGCAAGAGAAATAGATTCCGACCTCATCTCTCCAGAACGACAACCAACCGGAAGAAGGAGAAAGAGGATCGCCAGCGTACGAATCACCATCCGTTTTTTCCCATCAGCTTTACAAATCGACATCCAAAAAGAACTTTCCTCTGAAGTTTCCCATTCCGCCTTGAAACGATTTCAAGATTTTGCTCCGATTCGCTCCCAATGGGAATAACGAGTTTCCCCCCCTCAGAAAGCTGATCGGCTAAATCGGAAGGAAGGGAAGGCGCCCCCGCAGCAACAAGGATGGCATCAAAAGGAGCCTCCTGGGGAATCCCGAGAGTCCCATCCGTTACCCATCCTCGAAAAGGAACCCCAAGATCATCGAGCCGAACCCAGGCCGAGTGAGCGAGATCCCGGATTCGCTCCACCGTATGAATAACCGCTCCTAGAAAACCGAGGATCGCTGTCTGATATCCAGACCCGGTCCCAATCTCTAATATTTTCATGCCCGGCGTCACCCCGAGGATTTCTGTCATATACGCCACCATATACGGTTGCGAAATCGTCTGTTCATGCCCTATGGAAAGAGGTCTGTCCTCGTAGGCTTGAGCGACCAAGTCCGGCGGAACAAACCGATGGCGCGGAACCATGCGGAACGCTTCCAAAACCTTCGGATCCTGAATTCCCCGCCGAACCAATTGATCGGCCACCATATTTTCCCGTTCCGTCGTGTACTCCATCGATCCAATCCTAGACGAAAGACAACAACCGCCTTCAGAAACCGAATTGTATCTCTAAAGGGAGCAAAAGAGCTCTGTTCCGAACCATATCGAGTCGAAATAGGCACTTCTACCACGCGCCGCCCCAGCCGTCCGGCTTTCAAGAGTAATTCTACCTCGACCTCATATCGACAGGAATTGATTTCCAAATCGCGAAGAAGATCCGCCCGATACACACGAAATCCTGAATGAACGTCATACCATACACGGCCGGATACGAGGGAAAGAAGGAGCGAACTGAGACCATTGCACCACCTTCGGAGTCCCGGCATAGATGTAGTTCGCACCCTTTTTCCGATGACCATATCGGCCCCCTTTATGGCCGCAAGAAGAGCGGGAATTTCCGCAGGGTCGTGTTGACCATCGGCATCAAGAGTGACAATGAAATCGGTTCCTTTCCGGAGAGCTTCCTGGATTCCGGTGCGAAGCGCCGCCCCCTTCCCCCGGTTCTCTGCATGATGGAGAATTCCTTCCCCTATCAGGGAAGGCCCATCGGTAGAACCATCATCAACAACAACAGTTGAATCTACATAGTGACCCGCTTGCCATCGAACCGATCCAACAGTTTGGGAGTCATTATACGATGGAATGACAGCGACAGTCTTCATTCCAAAGACTCATCATCCTCAAGGCGGCTAACGCGCAACTTTAGAACCTTCAGAGTGTCTTCGGTAATTTTCACCGAGTTATCAATTCGGTATCCCACCACCCACACGATTCGATCATGATCCGCTAAAATCGGAA
>CAYRLD010000184.1:0-5598 GCA_964424925.1 uncultured Planctomycetales bacterium | reverse complement strand
CATGAAGGTCTATCGTTTCATGGATGTGGGAACCGCTAAACCCACCCCGGAGGAACTGAAAGAGATCCCTCACCACCTGATTGATATCGTCGATCCTTCGGACAGTTACAATGCGGGGCGTTTCGTTTCTGATGCACAGAAGGCACAATCGGAGATTGAAAGTCGGGGGAAGGTTGCTCTATTTGTGGGAGGGACAGCCCTCTATTACAAAGCCTTTATGTATGGTTTATTCAGTGGTCCGCAAGCCGACCATAAACTTCGAGAAGAACTATCGGCGATGGGGGGGGGGCATCTCCACGAGGAGCTTTCGAGGGTCGATCCTGTTGCGGCAGACCGAATTCATCCCAATGATATGAAGAGGCTTGTTCGTGCCGTTGAGGTGTACCGAAAAACGGGTATTCCTATCAGTGAGATGCAGACTCAATTTGACTCCCCTAAAATAGAAGCAACGGTGCTCTGTATTCGATGGGAAAGAGAAATTATTCGGAAACGTATTGAATCCCGGGTCGATCAGATGCTTCGGTCCGGTCAGGTGGAAGAAGTGAAACATCTCCTGACCCTTCCTTGGGGAAAGGAAGGGAGACAGGCGGTTGGGTATCGAGAGGTGGTCTCTCATTTGCAGGGTGAGATCGATTTGCAGGAAGCTCGTAGACAGATGATTCGAAATACGGCGGAACTCGCCAGGCGGCAGGTTCAGTGGTTTCGGAGTTTTTCGGAACTCTCCTGGGTGGAGGGTCCTGATGTGGATCGCATGGAAGAGTTGGTCCGGGAAGGTACATCGGCATGAACACGTTCCTCTTTCTCTTTCTCTTGTTCCCCCCCCCCGGAGACCCTCCCGATCATCTTGTCATTATCTCCATTGATGGGCTTCGACCGGAATTTTATCAGGACGAAACCTATCTAATGCCTACGCTCAAGAAGTGGGTGGAGAAGGGGAGCCATGCGGTTGCTGTAGAAGGGGTTTTTCCCTCTCTGACCTATCCGAGTCATGCTTCGATCGTAACTGGCGTTCGTCCGGTCCATCATGGGATCTGGTCGAACAATAAATTTGGAGCCACAGGTGGGGTTCAGGCCTGGTATTGGGAGGCTTCTGATTTACGGGTGACCACTCTTTGGGATGTGGCTCAAAAGGCGGGGGATTCAGTTGCTATTATTTATTGGCCCTCCAGTGTCGGGGCGAAGGTTTCTTGGCGAGTCCCGGAAAGATGGCCGGTATATCGGGGGGAGACCGCACCGGGTCTCCTTTTGAAATTATCGACTCCGGGGCTTCTCCCCGAATTGGCATTAAAGTTGGGTCTTCCCAAACCGAAAGAGATGGAAAATAAGGAGGTCATCGATCGTTTTATCGCGGGGAGTTCTGCGCATGTACTGGGGAAGTACCGCCCGGGCCTGATGTTGGTTCATCTCATACAAGTAGATGGGACGCAACATCAATATGGACGGACAGGGGAAGAACTTCGAGGCGCCCTAAAAAGGACAGATCAGAACCTCCTTCTGATTGAACGGGCCGCAAAGAAAGCGGGAATTTTAGATCGTACTTGTTTCGTCGTTGTGGGAGATCATGGATTCCTGGATGTTTCCTGGAATGTAGCCCCAAACAATCTTCTTGCCAAAGCGGGGTTAATTGAAGTTCGCAATGGGCGGGTCTCTTCTTGGAAAGCGCTTGGACATGCTTATGGAGGCTCGATGGGGGTTTATGCTCGGGATGAAGTTTCCTCTCAACTGGCTCGCAAAGTCTTGGAAGAGACCGTGGGCTCGGATGGGAAGCCTTTCTGGCGGGTAATCGATCGCGTCGAACTGGATAGGATGGGGGCGAATCCGAACCTCGCGTTCGCATTAGACGCTTCTGAAGGGTACGGGTTTGTCAGTTCTACCAGAGAGCCCTTCTTAAAGAAGCGGAAGAGGAAGGGCGGCTTGCATGGATATTCTCCTTTCCGTCCGGAAATGGCGACCGGCTTTGTGATATCAGGGCCTGGCATTCGGAAAGGGGTCGTTCCTAAGATGAAGTTGATTGATATCGCACCCACGTTAGCACGATTAAAAGGGTGGTCATTGGGAAAAGTGGAGGGGAACGTTCTCCCTATTCTTACAGCGGAATAGTGGATCCCCCTCTAAAACGGGTCGAAGGTCGGAATTTCTTCGATGCTAACGGTGTCATCTTCCCGTTCAATATGCCACCCCCGGAGGAGCGGAAATCGTTCTTCTCGAATTTCCCTTACGATGACAAGCGTGCTTCGGTCTCCCCGAACAACGTGGCGGGAACCAATATCAATCGTAATTCTTCTTCCCCCGGCATCCTGGATGTAGACCGGAGCATATTTGCTGAGGGGGTAATTTCGGATGTGATCACGACTGCAGCCGGCCGAGACAAGTAGGGCCATGGCCAGTAGGTATATTTTCATTGGTTTCCTCCTTCTCTTCAACGCGTATATCGGGGGAAGGTTGGGTGATTAGTCGTGTGGTCGAATCTTTCCCGCAGCCGTTCCGAGTCGTGCGAGTCGATCACAAAAGTGCCTTGCCTGTTCGATCCAGGGATGCTGCCATCGAACCCACTCGTCTTCTAGACGATTCCGGAGAGAATCGGACACCTCTACTTCTTCCCAGTTAACCGGTTCCCCTTTGGAATATCGACTGATAAAGGAAAGGATCCTTCGTTCTTCCCCGGCGACTTCTTTAGAGAGCTTGGCAAATCCTGCCGGAGGAGCCGCCTCAATTTGGCTGCTTCGAAGGTGGTGCGAAACGATTTTACGAAGTTTGGTGGTCGCATCAACCACTTTCCAATTTCCTGACTTTTCTTGGAAAATGCGGATTCGACGGTTCATCTCTTCTGAATTTAGTCGAACTTGAATGACTTTTTCGTTCCAAACCTCTCGTTCGCAGTTGCCGGTTGTCCATATCGTCACCGAACCCCGGTTTCCAGACACCTCTCCTTCCCGGTCGAGATATTCGAGCCGGTGGTTCGGAAGAGCGGTTGCAGGCTGTTCATTTTCAAAGTTTGTATGGGGGATTCTCCATGTGCGAAGAGTTTTTCCATCTTCGAGCATGAGGTCATAGTGATCGCCTTCGGGTGCATCTACATGACGAGAGATTGTAAAGCGTGCCATTACGTCAATCCATACCTTCTAATTTTGCGATACAGGGTTCGTTCGCTAATTCCCAACATTTTTGCCGCCCCTTCACGATTTCCATTATTGACCGTAAGGGCTTGTCGAATAAGTTCTTGTTCGGCATTGTTCAGATTGCCTCCTGATAAGGCCGCTAACCCTGCGGCAGGAGACCCTTCTGGCTCTCGAATGTAACTTGGAATATCCTCTTCCTGGAGTACTTTTCCTTTCGCAAGAACGACACTGCTTTCTATGCAGTTCCGTAATTCGCGGACATTTCCAGGCCACATATATTCATAAAGAATCTTCATCGCTTCTGGAGAGATCGATTCAACCGGCATCTTATGCAGGTGGGCTAGTTCTTGAACAAAATGATTAACGATGAGGGGCAGGTCATCGAGTCGCTCTCGAAGAGGAGGCAGCATGACCGTAACAACCTTTAATCGGTAATAGAGATCTTCCCGGAAGGTTCCTTCCCGAACCAAGGTGACCAGATCCTTATTCGTTGCGGCTAAGAGTCTTACATTGACCCGGATGGGCTCGTTTGAGCCCACTCGAAACACCTCTCCATATTCGATGACTCGGAGTAGCTTGACCTGGATCTCCATTGGCATATCGCCGATTTCGTCCAGAAAAAGAGTTCCCCCATCCGCGTACTCAAAACGACCCTTTCTTGTATAGGTGGCCCCGGTAAACGCACCTTTTTCATGGCCGAAAAGCTCACTTTCCAGAATGGATTCGGAAAGCGCCGCGCAATTCAAGGGGACGAAATGGTCTTCTCTTCGGGGCGAATTGTTGTGGATCGCACGGGCGACCAACTCTTTTCCTGTACCACTTTCTCCTGTGATGAGAACGGTTGCGCTGGAAGCCGATACCTGCTGAAGGGTATCGAAGATTTTCTGCATTTGGAGGGAAGCCCCGATGATCCCTTCAAATCCAAACCGTTTGTCGAGTTGTCGACGGAGTTCATTGTTCGACCGTACGAGGTCCTGTCTCCCCAGCGCTTTTCGGAGTTTTGCCCGAAGAATCGGAATCTTCAGCGGTTTGGCAATATAATCACAAGCCCCTTCATCGAGAGCTTCGATCGCGGTTTCTTCGGAAGCATATCCCGTTACGATCAGGACTTCTGTATCCGGTGATTTCCCCTTTGCTTTTCTCAGGATTTCTAAACCGGAAAGGTCGTTCATGACAAGGTCGGTGATGATAATGTCAAAAATTTCTTTCTCAATGGCATTGCTCCCCTCTGTCCCATTAAAGGCAAGGGCGCACTCATGCCCTTCCTTCTCAATGACTTCTGCGAGGGTCTCTGCGTGGCCACGATCATCATCAATAACTAATATTTTTCTTTTCATATTTTTATAGCGGGAGGCTTACGGTTACGGTTGTTCCTTTCGTCTCGCGAGGGGAGACTTCAATCGATCCTCCATGTTCCTGAATGATTCGAGCCGCGATAGGAAGTCCCAATCCGGTTCCTCCTGGTTTTGTCGAATAATACATTGTAAAGACCTTCCCGACATCTTCTTTTGGGATTCCAACCCCCGTATCATGAATGTGGAGAAGGGCAAACTTTCCGTTTTTTTCGGTATGAAACTCTATTTCGCCTCCATCGGGCATCGCTTGTTGTGCGTTGACCATGAGGTTGAGAATGGCCCCACGAAGGAGATCTGAGTCACCTTGGATCGAGGGGGCTGGACTTTCTAAGTGGTGGTGGAGATGAATCCCCGAATTATCTGCTTGGGGGGAGAAGGTTTCGAGCATCTCTTTAATCAACTCATTCAAGTTGATCGGTTTTAGGTGTAATTCGTGCCCGGCTGCTAGTTTGAGAAATCCTGTGAGAGATCGTTCGAGTCGTTCTACTTCCCGCAAAAGGATATCGATCTTTTTTCGACTCCGAACTTCTCTCTCGGTGATCGGATTTTCCCACTCTTCTCGCAAAAGTTGGAGATTCATACTCAAGGTAGAAAGGGGGTTTCGAAATTCATGTGCAACCCCTCCTGCAAGGTTGTTCATCAGAGCGGTCTGTTCCTGCTGCCGCAGAACCTTCGCTTCTTCCAGATAATGTTCCCTTTCTCTGGAGGCCCTTTTCGACACAACTCTGGCCGTAAACAGAGCGAGAAGTATGGATCCAATGATGATGAGGCCGTATAGCACGGGGTCGATTTTACGGATGTCACAGAGATGGTGTCAAGCGGGCATCAGGGAAGGTAGTTGACCAACTCCAGTTCACTTTGTCTTCCCTTCTTATAGTTGTACGAAATTTGGTCCATGACCTGTCGGAGTAGTCCGGTATTGATTGAATAATTCTTTTCTCTTTTTAATCGTGTATCCGTAATTTCTTCTTCTAGGTCCACATCATTTCCATTGTCGCAGAGAACGACTCGAAACTGGTCCGGTTTCATCTCCAATTTCAAAGTAAATGTGGATGTGAATCCCCGATACTGTCCATATTGAATGAGGGAATCAACCGTTTGAAGAATTCCTTCAATGATAAGAG
>CAYRLD010000183.1:0-5605 GCA_964424925.1 uncultured Planctomycetales bacterium | reverse complement strand
CTTCGTGATAGACCTCTCCTCCCGGTTCTTTTGCAAAGCGGCGTACGACGGGAAGGCAACTCGGATCCCCCTGTTCTGAGACCGCGGTCAAGAGTCTCTTGATGAGAACCACATCGGTCTCTTTATCGAGTACACGACAAAGAACCTGGGCCACCCTCTTCTTTTTCCCCGCATAAGGGACCCCGAGGAACCGAACAATCGCCAATTGGTCGGCCGTTTTCATCCGGGGATGACCAAAGCTAAGCACCAGATAGTCTATCCCCCCGGAATCCCCGAGAATCTTGCGCGCATAGGCAACCTCCCCCCGACACGCCCAGTCATACTTGTCCTGGATACCCTGAAGAGCCTTGAGGGAAAGAGCCGACCGCAATGTCGTAAAAACACGGACGAGATGAGGACGAACAACCTCCGGCCCCTTTGCGATCGCCCTCATTACGAGAGGAACATGAGGATCCTTTACTTTCATTCGCAGTTGAGACTCTATGATCGATCGATTCTTCGCTTCTACAATTTGATCGAGCAAATCTTGAACATCCTGGAAAAGGGCGAGACAGAAAACTGCGGCTATCATTTCGGCATCAATCCCCCGTCGCCGTACCACCCGAACCGGACCCACCCGCTCCTGGTCTTGGAGGTCGATCCGGGTTTGGGGTCGCGGTCGCCTCATCACCACTTCCACTCGATTCTGGTTTTGGTCGCTTCTTCTGTTTATTTGTTCCCGCTTGGATAATCGGAGTAAAGAGCGCGAAGGCCGACCGTCGCACAAGAACTTCCCACGGGGTCGACCGATGCCGATCGATCAATTGATCCGCTAAATCGAGTAGTTCCCGCTGCTCTTCCCCCACAAGATCTCCTCCAAGAAAGGTCATCCCCCGGTACGGTGCCCCCCCATGACAAAGATAGAGGCTTCGATACGAGTAGCCTGAAATCCGCTTTCCGATATATTGATCGAGTTTCGCCCCACCAAATTCTTTTCGAGGAAGCGCTTTGGCCCGGGTAACTCGATCCATCTCTTCACAGAAATAGACAAACTGTTTCAGATTGAAGAGCAGCATCTTCAGGTGAAGGTGAAATGCATCCGCCGTTGCCCGAACACGAAGATCCGCATCTGGCCCGAACTTTTCTAATACCGGAAGGAACTGCGCGAGAACCGCTTTTACTTCTTTGATCTGCCGAAGAACCTGCCCCTTCCGTGCCTTCCAACTTCCCCCGCCCGAGATGAGAGAGGAGGAAGATCCCATCTGAGAGCGAACTTCGCGAAACCTCTTCCCCGACAATTTCAATTGCGAGGCCCCTCGAAGCACTCCTTTTTTCTGTAACGTTACCCACGCTCGGTGTTGCGCAATCGCCACCGGTTGACGGCCATAATCACGCCGAACCAAATCTCGAGCGCGAAGATCGGGCGCAGTCATGTTCAATTTTGTCGATTGAAAATGAGCGCCACACTGTTGATGTTGCCCTCCGCACAGAAGACAGGCATTTGTCTGACAGAACGTGCCGGAAGAGGAACCTGAATTGTACACATAGTAGGTTCCCCCGGTGCCGACCGCCAATCGACTCAGGGCGTAATATCCAAAGCCGGAAGGAACGGTATACGATGGATCGGTCGACATCAGAGGCCAACCGTACGGGAATTCGATGTATGCACTCTCTTGCCCGGCGAGATCGAATTTCAACCTTCGAAACTTCTCACTCTCACTGCTGTAAGAAGAAACTCCGGCGAGAACACTTTTCCAGTAGGGGTCGCTATAGACCGCTTCCCCGGCTATTGAAAAGAACCGAACTTTCAATTTCTGCAGGAAACGAAGAGTCTCCTCTAGCTGATCTTCATTGTCTCCATTAGACGAAGTGACAAGGACGACGGATCGACTCCCGCGGAAACCGGAAGCGCCCTTCCCCGCGATACGCACACCAAGAAGGCAGTTCTTGATCCGGTTATCCGGCGCCTCTTTCAACAAGACATCGAACGCCATCGTAATTCGATCGATCTCTTTCGTTGGAGGAACCAAGCCTTGCGTGGGATCCCCGAGAACATAGAGGGCATGATAAAGCGTCTCTTTATTCGAAAAGTTCTGGACGATCAAGTCGGAAAGAATTTTCCCCTGCCCCGACGATTTCAAAACCGATGCGTTGTCGATCAGCCAGACAACCACCCCTTTTTTCCCTTCTGGGGTGGCACGGGATATCTGTTCCGAGATCTCCCGTACGATCTGAGGAAGGTCCTTGTTCCGGTCGACCGATCCTTCTCGGCTTTCTTGCGCCCAAACAGATAGAGGAAGGATAAGCGTGATGATGAAACTAATGATTCGTGTCATACCTATCTATAGTACACCATATTGAGAGTCGGTCATTCCCCCTTTTCGATTCCAAGAATAAGAATACAAAAAGCCATGTTCCCGGTATTCCAGGAACATGGCTTTGAAAAATCAAAAGAATGATCGGGATTCCTATTTAAAGGACTGAATCCCCCTGTCACCGTCGTTTCCAATCATGGGAAGGACCCATAGACTCCAGTCCATGCCCTCGTTGCCCTTTTTCATAGGGAAGGGGTACCGACTCATGCCGTAACCGGGCCGCCCATCTGGAAGTTCCTTATAACTACCAAAGGTCTTCTCGTACCCTGCCAGCTCAAAGGCTTCGAGGCCCAGTGACTTACGGGCATTCATTAGCTCCTCGTCCCTGGCCATCAGGTCATTGGCCCCTGCGTTCTGGCTCCAGCGGTGAAACCACTTTCTGGACATTTTTACGATGAACTTCGGCACCTCGTGGACGTTGTTGTCGTCCATATTGCATTCGAGTTCGTCCTCGAACTCGTCCACGTTGCATATGGAGCTACCGCCGTTGCCGGCATCGGCCTTCAGGAAATAGAAAAAGAGGTTGTTGTTCAGGGCCAGAGAGTCTCCCTTGGCTCCGAACTTTGTCATAAACCCTGATTGGGTACCGAAGGCGAATACATTATTCTCCACAAGATAGTTTCCGGTGCCTTTTCGAGGATCAATAGAAAGGGCGCGCCCCTCGTCGGTGTGGCCAAAGGCCACGGTGTTGTTGCGGATGACCCACTGGGGTTTTCCCCACCCTCCTCCGGGAATAGCCTCTATGCCACGCCCCCGGTAGCTGAGAATGAAGTTGTTCTCGATGATGATCTGGCCTTCTCCACCACCCTTCACATAAATGCCCCACCAGGGATTGTTGACCATAATGTTGTTTCGCACGGTGAAACTGCCGCGGCCCAGCAGCTGAATGGCCGGAGAACTGCCAGACTTCTTCTTGTTGATGCCTCGGTAACCCCAGGGGCTAGAGTCCACATGACCTTCGATCCGCTTGTTGGCTCCTGGTTCTCCGTCTGAGACGTAGTACATTCCTGCGCCACGGTCGATCATGAAGCCGTCTATGGTGATATTAGTGGGCCCTTCCGAATGGAAGACCCATGCGGTGTCGCCCTGCCTGTCACCGGAGGCCGTGATCACGGTAAGGTGTTTGAACGGGTCCCGTGCGCTGAAGTCCGCCTTCCAGCCTCCCTCAATGATGACATTGGATTTGGTGAGCTTGGGCATAACCCCAAGTTTCTTCCTCCCATGGTAGGTTCCCTCGGCCACGCGGATCACGTCACCTTCCGACAGGTCGTTCAGTACCTTCCACAGTAGCTTCTTGGGCGCTTCCTTGGTGCCCGGATTACTATTGCTCCCTGTCGACTTGGATACATAAATATCCCCTGCCCATGAGATTCCGGACATGAGGAATAAAATTGCCACAGACACAGCGATACCTTTACGCATCGGTTCCTCCCATTAGATTTGAAATTCCACCCACAAAAACCCAGCCCATTCCAGAAAGAGAAGTGTTCTCTTTTCCTGAATTAAGGTTCAAAATAGTACCATATCCCACAGGAGACCCACGCGTAATATTCGAAGAAATTACCGGTCTTTATCCATTCTTTCCGTCGTCAGGATCACTTCATGAATCTCCAGGACATTCTTCCCGGCAAACATCTCGGCGGGAGCCCGTTTTTTATGCGCTTCTCGAAAAGCCTCACTCTTCGTCCAATCCCAGAAATGTTTCTCCGTCTCCCAGTAGGTTTGTACGAGATAATATCCCTGTTCGGTCGAATCCTCATACCCCCCCGTCTTGTGGTTGAATCGACGCGTGCTGGGACGGAGGACGAGATTCCTCACAAATCCAGGTGAGCGATCGATCAAGTGAGCACGATTTCGAAACCGGTCTTCGAAATCCGCTTCTGAACCCTTCGATACTGGAATCCGATTGGTAACCACAAACATCTGTCCTCCCGTTCTGAATGATGACCCTTTTGATTACCGGAAGAGGGCCTCTTTCCGCAAGGTTTTCATTGGGTCCGTTTAGAATCCAAATATGGGGAGACTCATTCCGAGAGCGAGAATTCCAGCAGAAGCCGCACAAAACCTCTCGGTATTGCGATCTACATCCCGACGCCCTTTTCCCCAATCTTTCAAGGCAAGGGCAAGGTCCCCTGCCGTCGAATACCGATCTTGGGGATGACGGGAGAGACAACGGAAAATGATATTTTCGAGTTCGGCATCCACTTGTGGGTTTCTCTCCCGAATAGGAGGAAAAGCTCCCCTTTCGGGAAGATATCCGGTGAGAATTTCAAAGAGGATCACCCCAAGAGAATATATATCACTACGCGGGTCAACTTTTCGAGCCCCTTTCAAAGCCATCTCTGGGGAGAGGTAAGGCGGGGTCCCAAAAATATAGCCTCTACGGAAAGGGTCACTTTTCTGGTTCATCCGTCGGGCTACCCCAAAATCAATAATCGTAATCCGATCCTGCTTATCAAGAAGGATATTTGACGGCTTTAAGTCGTAATGGACAACCCCCTTGAGATGTACGTAATGGACGACCTCGGATACAGTCTGAAGAATTCTTACCACTCGGGATACCTGATTTCCAGGTAGATGGGAAAGAGGGACACCTTCAATTAATTCCATCGATATGTAGGGAACCCCCTCCAGTACTCCGGACTCATATCCCTTCACAATTCCCGGATGAGATAACATTTCCAAAAGGGAAGCTTCTCCATTCCTGAGGCCCTCCGACTGCTTGAGGAATTTTACAGCAACCCTTTTTTCTAAATTGTGATCCCACGCCTTCCAGACTTCCGACATCCCGCCTTCGCCAATCTTTTCGATCAGAGAATATTTTCCTCTTCGTTCGGTCGCTCGGAACCTTCCTCTCTCCGATCGCACAAGAAATACGGTATCGGCGGAAGAGACTTCTTCGCGAACCACATCCCGGAAAAGCCGGCAATGCCCAGGTCCGGAATGGTCAATATCAGGGTCGCTTCGATTGTCCCCCATTTGCATCATGGTTGATCTCCTTCGTTCATTTCATCGTTCTAGAGAGGAGATTGCAGAGGGGACCAGATCCTGTCAGGAATAATGGAAATTCTTTGGAGGTACCGGAGGGACTACCCTAGAGGAAGAAACGCCTGAAGATCGATAAGTTCTTCCATAACTTCTTCTTCATCGGAACAATATTCTCGGACCGCCGCTCGAATCCCATCCCCCAACTTTCTCCGTCCCCGAGAAAGGTAATTATGAACCGTCTCTTCGCTCACTCCCATTTCAGA
>CAYRLD010000182.1:0-5638 GCA_964424925.1 uncultured Planctomycetales bacterium | reverse complement strand
CACTCGACCACATGGATCAGGAACGGGAGCGCGGAATTACGATTACCTCCGCGGCAACCACGATCCAGTGGAAAGACCACCACTTTAACTTGATCGACACTCCCGGCCACGTCGACTTTACCGTCGAAGTGGAACGATCTCTCCGCGTTCTCGATGGAGCGGTTGCCCTCTTCTGTGGTGTCGGTGGCGTTGAGCCGCAATCGACCGGAGTATGGCGCCAGGCCGAGAAATATGGCGTTCCGGTCATCGCCTTCGTAAACAAACTCGATCGACCCGGCTCGAGCTTCTTTACCGTGATTAAAGCGATCCAGGAAGAACTCGGAGCCAACGCGGTCCCGATCGTTCTTCCCGTAGGGGAAGGCGAAAACTTCCGCGGCATGATCGATCTGATTGATAAAACAGATGTCGTTCTCGAAGAGAAGGACACCGATATTCTTGATCCGAAAGAAACACCGGTCCCCGAAGAACTTGTTGCTGAAGTCCAAAAGTGGCGACAGCACCTGATTGAAAAGATCAGCGAAACGGACGAGGCCCTTCTCGATAAATTTATTGCCGGTGAAGAGCCCACGGTGGAAGAACTCCGCGCGGCGCTCCGAAAGGCAACGATCGCACGAGACATCGTTCCGGTGCTCTGCGGCTCCGCTTATCGGAACGTCGGAATTCGAAGTCTTCTCGATGGCGTTATGCACTACCTTCCTTCCCCCACGGTGGAAGAGAACAAACCGCTTTCGGCGCTCGCCTTTAAGATCGTACAGGACCGCCATGCAAAGCTCATCTTCGTCCGCGTCTATTCCGGAGAGTTGAGAGCCGGTTCGTACGTCTGGAACTCGGTCCGGGAAAAACGAGAAAGAATCGGCCGCGTTCTCGAAATGCATGCCGATGAGCCAGAGCAGAAGCAGGCTCTGCGCGCCGGAGAAATTGGCGCGGTTGTCGGCTTGGAACATACCCTCACAGGAAACACTCTCTGTGAAGAAGACCACCCGATCGTTCTCGAATCGATCGAATTCCCCTCCCCCGTTATCTCCGTCAGCATTAAGCCGGAATCACGGGCCGACCGGGACAAGCTTTCGACCGCTTTGGCCAAACTATCGGAAGAAGATCCGACTTTCCTCGTGAAAGTCGATCCGGAAACATCCGAAACGATCATCTCCGGAATGGGAGAGCTTCACTTGGAAGTTCTCGTTGACCGGATCAAGCGGGAGTTTGGTGTGGAAGCGGGAGTCGGACGACCTCAGGTCGCCTACCGTGAAACGGTCAAAACCAACGGAGCGATCGACTACAAACTACAGAAGCAGACCGGGGGTAAGGGTGACTTTGCCCGCGTCAAGCTCGAACTCGAACCGCTCGAAGCGGGCGAAGGTTTTGTCTTTGAAGACATCATCAAGGGCGGAAACGTACCGAAAGAATATATCCCCGCTGTCGAAAAGGGGATCAAGGATGCGATGGAAAAGGGCGTCTACGCCGGATATCCCATCGTGGATCTGAAGGTAAAGCTGGTCGACGGAGCGTATCACGAGGTCGACTCTAGCGAACGAGCCTTCTTCACCTGCGCCTCGATTGCATTCAAGGATATGTTCAAAAGCAGTCAACCGATTCTTCTTGAACCGATCATGGCGGTCAATGCCGTTACCAACGGAGATTACCTCGGACCGGTAAACGGAGACCTCTCTTCGCGACGAGGCCGAATTGAAGGAATGACTCAAAAAGGGGTCAACCAGGAGATCAACGCCATGGTACCCCTCGGTCAGATGTTCGGCTACGCAACCAACCTGCGTACCCTAACGCGCGGAACTGCCACCTTCACGATGCAATTCGATCATTACGAAGAGGTCCCCTCCTCAATGGCCGAAGAGATCATCGAAGCGAAGAAGAAAGCGGCCGAAGAGAAGGCCTAACGAATCAAAAATAGAAAAAGCCCCGGCGGATCATTTCCACCGGGGCTTTCTTATTTTTAAACTTCTTACGACCCTTTTACTTCCCAGCGGGCCGTTCCGGGGCTCCGATGCTCTTCCCGGCCCTCAGAAGCGCCCTCTCCTTCCTTCTTTTTCGGGGAGACCGCAATCCACTCTTCTTTAGTGAATTGAAATCCCGACGCTTTCACGACGGCGAAAAACGTCTCTTCCGAAGAACACCCTTTCAACTGACTCTGAAGGGCCTCATCATTTTGAGCTTTCTCGAGGAATTCCCGCGCGGCTTCGACAGACATCTCCATCCTCCTTATAATGCGATTTCCCGTCTACTCTGAGAGTCTATCACATCCTTTTCAAAATGGGGAAATTCGTACGCCCATCCCTTTCATCAAGTCCGTAAAGAGGGATTCCAGAGCATAAAACCTCACAAAAAAATCTGTAATTAGTGAAAGAGAACTGCTTTGACAGGAAGATTCCCCTCCCTATAATGCCGGACCGATGAAAAACGACCCGACAATCCTATACACGAAAACGGATGAAGCTCCCGCTCTGGCGACCTACTCGTTCCTGCCCGTTGTGCAGGCTTTCGCCGGTCCTATGGGAGTAAAAGTCGAAACGAGGGATATCTCGCTCGCCAGCCGGATCCTCGCCCATTTCCCCGAACGGCTCCAGCCGGACCAGAAGGAAGAAGATGCTCTTGCCGAGCTCGGGCGACTCGCCAAAACCCCAGAAGCAAATATCATCAAACTTCCCAATATCAGCGCCTCGATCCCCCAGATGAAGGAGGCGATCCTGGAACTACAGAAAAAAGGGTACGACCTGCCCGACTACCCCGAAAACCCCCAAACAGACGAAGAGAACGCCATCCAGGCGCGATATGACAAAATTAAAGGAAGCGCGGTCAATCCGGTTCTACGCGAAGGAAACTCCGACCGGCGCGCGCCCAAAGCGGTCAAAGAATACGCACGAAACAAGCCGCACTCCATGGGAGCCTGGAGTCCTAATTCGAACACTCATGTCGCGACGATGAGCTCGGGAGACTTCCGGTCGAACGAAAAATCGCTCACGCTCGAGAAGGGGACGACGGTCAAAGTTGAACATGTCGCTGAGGACGGCACGTCCACAACCCTGAAAGAGGGTCTGCCGCTCCAAGCGGGAGAAGTGATCGACGCGACCGTAATGAACCGCAAGGCGCTCCTCGCCTTTCTCGCCGAACAGGTAGAGGATGCCAAAGAGAAGGGGGTTCTCTTCTCTCTCCATATGAAAGCGACCATGATGAAGGTCGCCGACCCGATCATCTTTGGTCACGCCGTCCGTGTCTTCTTCGGGGATCTCTTTGCCAAGCATGGCGAGGCTCTTCACAAGATCGGCGTTAACGTCAACAACGGACTCGGCGATCTCCTCGAAAAAATAGAATCACTTCCCCAGGCAGAGAAAACCGACATTGAGAAAGAACTGAAAAAAGGTTTCCAAGAAGGACCCTCCCTCGCGATGGTCAATTCGGACAAGGGCATCACCAACCTGCATGTACCGAGCGATATCATCATCGACGCGTCGATGCCGGCGATGATCCGAACCTCGGGCCAGATGTGGAACGGAAAGGGAGAGCTTCAAGATACAAAAGCGGTCATCCCCGACAGTAGTTATGCCGGCATCTACCAGGCCGTGATCGACTTCTGCCGCAAACATGGCGCATTCGATCCGACCACCATGGGGAACGTACCCAATGTGGGGCTCATGGCGCAGAAAGCGGAAGAGTACGGCTCGCACAACAAAACATTCGAAATGGTTGGCGCCGGAAAAGTGCGCGTCATCGACGAAGCGGGAACCGTTCTCCTCGAACATGAGGTAGAAGATGATGATATCTGGCGGATGTGCCAGACCAAGGATGCCCCGATTCAGAACTGGGTCGAGCTCGCGGTCAAACGGGCGCGGGTCACAAAAACGCCCGCCATCTTCTGGCTCGACAAGGACCGGGCCCATGACGCGGAACTGATTCAGAAAGTCAACGCCCGACTCAAGGACCTGGATACGGACGGCCTTGAGATCCTCATCCTTTCGCCGGTAAAAGCGTGCGAATACACGCTCGAACGGATCAAGGACGGGAAAGATACGATCTCAGTCACCGGCAACGTATTGCGGGACTACCTAACAGACCTCTTCCCCATTCTCGAACTCGGGACGAGCGCAAAGATGCTCTCGATCGTGCCGCTCATGAATGGCGGTGGATTATTTGAAACCGGAGCGGGAGGCTCCGCGCCCAAGCATGTCCAGCAGTTCGAAAAAGAGGGACATCTTCGGTGGGATTCACTCGGAGAGTTCCTCGCCCTCGCTGCCAGTCTCGACCACCTGGCCGATCGATACGACAACAAGCAGGCCAGAATCCTCGGCGCCACGCTCGATGAGGCGACCACCAGTTATCTCTTAAATGGGAAATCGCCTTCGCGAAAAGTGAACGAACTCGATAACCGGGGAACGCACTTTTATGTCGCCCTCTACTGGGCCAAAGCGCTCGCCACCCAGGACGAAGATGCCACGCTCTCGGAACGATTCGCCAAAATAGCGGCCACACTCGAAGAGAACGAAACAAAGATCATTGCGGAGTTGGAAGAGGCACAAGGGTCGCCCGTCGATGTCGGGGGCTACTACCAACCCGACCCCGAACTCGCACAAAAAGCGATGCGCCCAAGCGCAACCTTCAACGAGATCATCGGCGCTATCTAATCATTCCCGGGCCGATACCGTACACATCTTTCCATGACACCGTCCCGTCAACCGAAGTCGATTCTTTGCGAAGAGTTTGTACGCAAGATCGAGCAGAGCGGAGACGCCCGGAAGTCGCGTCAGGGGAACCAAAAATCCAAACCCGACAATCCCATAGAGATACCGGAAGACTTCCACACCGGTAATGAACGACCCATCGGGAAGCTTCCCGTAGATCCGCGCCATCAGATTTTCCCAGCTGACCCCGGCACTCTCTGGATCAAATCCGGGAGCCATGATGTCGGTAAAAAGAATTCGCTCTTTCCGATCGAGGCGGTGGAGAAATTGAACTTCGCGCAGGCAGAGCGGACACGCCCCATCAAAAAAGACTTCGATCTCGATGGGGGTCGCGGGAACCCTCTTTGGGGGAAAGCTCGCCATCCCTTCAAGATAAGAGAAGCTTCTCCCCTTTTCCAGAGGGGTCACGCCCGCTTGAGTACGCGAGCCACAGACGCAAGCGCACGATCGATACCGGCATCATCCAGATCGAGGTGCGTCACCATTCGAAGGCGATAAGGACCTCCCGTAATGAGGATCCCCTCTTCTTCGAGCCGCGTAACAAATTGCGGTTTTCCTTCGGCATCACACGCCGCGAGAGGATGATCCGGCTCAAGCCCAAAGTAGACGAGGTTCGTTTGAACTCGTGGAAGGTTGATCGTAATCCCCTCCATCTCCGAAAGAGCGGAGGCGATTTTCTTTGCCCGCGTATGATCTTCGGCGAGCCGTTCTACATTATTTTCCAGGGCATAAAGCCCCGCCCCAGCCAAAACCCCCGCCTGCCGCATCCCCCCGCCATACATCTTTCGGAAGCGGTACGCTTTTTTGATAAGAGCTCTCGACCCGGCAAGTAAACTTCCGACCGGAGCGCCCAACCCTTTTGACAAGCAAAAGGAAACCGTGTCAAAGCCCGCACAAAGCTCTTCTACAGAGCGCCCGCTCGCGACCGCGGCATTAAAGACCCGTGC
>CAYRLD010000181.1:0-5650 GCA_964424925.1 uncultured Planctomycetales bacterium | reverse complement strand
CCCTATGTATGGAAAGACCCGTCAGACCTATCGTTCTCTTAACGGATTTTGGTCTCACCGATCATTATGTCGGGGTGATGAAGGGAGTAATCCTCTCCCTTCATCCCCAGGCTCAAATCATTGACCTCTCTCACGAGATAGAGCCCCAAGACATCGCCTCGGCACAAATCCTGCTTCGCAATGCTCATGCCTACTTCCCGAAGAAATCGATCTTTGTTTCCGTGGTCGATCCGGGGGTAGGAACAGACCGACCGATCCTCGGTGTCGAAACAAAGGAGCATATCTTTTTGGCTCCCGACAATGGGCTACTGGGATTCCTAAAAGAAAGCCCTTCCCTTCGGAGAATCGTCGAGATCCAAGATGAAAAATACTTTCGCTCTCCTGTCTCAGACACCTTCCATGGAAGGGATATCTTCGCCCCCGTAGCGGCACACCTTTCCTGCGGAACACCGCTAGAGATGATGGGAACCGAAACCGAAACCCTCGCTCAACTCGACATCCCCGGCCCCACCATCTCCTCAGGAGAGATTATGGGTCGGGTGACCGCCATCGATCGATTCGGGAACCTGATCACCGATATCTCAAAAAAGATGATTCCGGAAGGAACCCAAATCGCAATTTCAATCGGGAAAAACAGGATAGAGGGCCTTTCACGAACGTATGCGGAACGGAAAGGAAAGAAGCCTCTCGCCCTTTTTGGCTCCGATGGAATGGTTGAAATTTCAATCAACCAGGGAAATGCGGCAAAGCAGCTGGAGATCTCCGTGGGAACTCCGGTCCTCATTCATATAGAAAAAATCTGAGCGACTCCCTCCCGAATCGAAGAAAAATAGGCTATAATTTCAAGTGAGAGACGGAAGAGGAGTAAAATGGACGCGACATCATTGCAGAGTTTATCCCCTGGGGTATTTGCCATTGCCATTAAATCCCCCCATGCCATTAGCTCTGCGAGCAAAGGCTCGCCCCTCCCATCAGGGGGAGTAGCCGCTCTACCGGGTGATTCTGCTGGGGCGTTCAGCTTTCCCTCCCCCTCCAATAATCCTCTTCTTGGACAAAATTTAGACCTATTTGCTTGAGCAACTTTTTGCCGATATAATTTGCAGAGATGATCGAAGAGATTCGCGGTTCAAACGTAGGTGGGAGCAGGGGAAGCAAGCCCCCTGAGAGAGAGACTCGCTCTACCCACACCCCAGAAGAGACAAAGACCTCCCCGCAGCAGGTTCAACCCGAACTGCGCAACCGACTAAGTAGTATCGCAGGGGAATTGGAAGGCCTCCTCGAAAAGCTTTCCCGATCCGACAAAGGTTCGGAAAATGCGGAGGGGCTTCAAAGATCCATCTCGACGGCACAAGTCGCACTCCAAAATGTACTTTCCGTCGATACCGCTGATCCAGAACTCACATCGGAACGACCTCCCGTTGATGGGTTCAATCTCGATCGCCAAAACATTCTCCGCCTGTTAGGGCAAGAATGAAGCTGATCTTCTCAGCACTCGCGCTTCTCTTTTTTCTTCCTTCCGCACTCTCCGCACAAAACCGGCAAGAAGGCTTTGAAAAAGATCGTACCGAGGTCCGCGGCATTATTTACCCAAACTGGGAAAAAGTTATCGACTCAAAGCACCCCGCCTACAATGAAGTTTCGATCATCGATGATCCTGCCGGAGCCCGCTCAGGAAATTCTTACTTACAACTGAGAACACATGGAGGAGAAACCGCCTTCCAGGAATATCTCCGGGATGCCTCTCAAGTGATTCCAGGACAAGTCTACTTTGTTTCCGCCTACGCTCGCATGGTGGGCACCCAACCCGGAGAACGACTTAGAACCAATATGGCCACTGTCCAATTACGATGGCTCGGAAAAAGAGGGGGCCCTCTTCGCATCGACCGATCCATCCCCATCATGGGGGCAACCAAATGGGCGCCCGTATCCCTTGAGGTTCAAAACCCTCCGCAGGGAGCCGAGTGGGTTCAGATCCGACTTTCCTACGGAGGTCGGGATGTACGGGGAAAATGTTTCTTTGATGACGTACACCTTCAAATTAAGCCGAGAATCATCATCCTCCCCAAGAACAGAACCCTTCCTGTTTTTCATCCGGGAGAATCTCCCGACTTTCAGATTCGAATTCCTTCCCTAAAAAGCACTTCTGGGATTCTCGATATTACGGTACGAAACCAGAAAGGGATCGTTACCCTCCCGACAGAATCCATCTCCGTACAACCCCGAAAAGAAATTACACATAAACTTCCTCGATTGAGAAACAGTTACAACGAAATGCATTTGGTCCTTCGAGATGGAGGAAAGATTCTCACCCAGAAGGTCGTTCCGATTCTCACTCCAGAAAAAGCAGTTTTCGGATCTGATACCGGAGAGGCTATGGGACTCAACTTCAACCCTTTCCACGAGCGATATGTGGGAATTCGTGAATTAGCGAGCCTTCTTCATTTGCGCCAAGCAAAGATCGTCCTCTGGGATCAGCCTGCCGCGCAAAGATCAGACGAACCCTCCCCAGGCGAAATTCTCCAACTCATTCGTGATGCGGCTCAGGAATCGGGAACAAATTTTATCGGAGTCCTTGCCCAACCACTCCCCTCTGCCTTTCCCAAACAACCCTCCGGAGAAATTCAAGGGTCCCCCTTGAACCTCTTTTTCCAAAAAGAATCCATCTGGGAATCGGCCTTGCAGGATACGACCCGCCGATATCGAGAAGTTCTCCGACAATGGCAGATCGGAATTGAAGAAGATCCAACCGCTTCTGAAATTACAGGCCGGGATATTTCGTTAGGGAAGGCAAAGGATGTCATCCGCAAAATTCAGAAAAACTCGATCATCGGAACCCCTTTGTCGAGAAACGAATTAAAAAATACCCCCCTTTCTCACGCTCAGTTCTACTCCGTTTCTACACGGGAATGGATACGCCCTGAAGAATATGAAGTGACTCCGGACCCCCTCGATGTCATCCAGTACCGAACTGCTCAGGTAAAACCAGCCGAACCGATGGAAGGAACCTCGGCACGAAGAGATCAGGCCGCTGATTTCCTTCAAAAGATGATCTTTAACGCCGCCGCCGGAAATCCATATGCACTTTTTCTTCCGGCGACCATGAGTCCTCAAGGAGGAATCATAGACAGTGATGGCTTTCCAACCGCAACCGCGCTAGCGATGCGAGTGGTAAATGACCTTCTTTCTGGAGCAACACTCCAGAAAAATCAGCATCTATTTGTTCCCCCCATCCGAGATTTTGTCTTCGAGAAAAATGGAAAGTGGTTTGTTGCTCTCTGGTCCAATAGGGGCTCTCAAACGATTCAGACCTTCTTAGGCCACAAGGCGCAACTTTGGGACCCGCTCGGAACTCGAGCCCCTTTTGGTTCTCCCGGAAAAACTCAGGTAGACCACCTACCCCTTTTTATCACCGACCTGGACCCCTACTTATTAAAGACCATCCTCACCCTTCAATTTCATCCAGAAGACGTCGGCCAACCACCCGATGCAACCCTCCCGATGGTCACAGACCCGATTGTAAAAAGACTGCAATTTACCAACCACTATCCAACCGACCTTGTTGGCGTACGAATTCGGATCAACCAACCCCTTCCTGATGGATGGGATTTGCGTCCCCTGGAAATTCAGGCACCTCGACTCTCGAAGGAAACCACCTTCTCGAGTCCCCTCTCTTTCCGTCTACCGCAAACAGAACGAGCCGGGCAACGAAAACTACGAATTACACTCACCTTTTTCCGCTCAGACGACCAGGACCGCCCTTTTCGAATCACAACAGAACGGGCCTTACTGGTCACCCCCCAAATTTTCATCAAGGAAACCATCGCCCCCGTGGGTAGAAACCCCAATCGGAAGAGGGTCATCATCCGTATTGAGAACCGAAGCGGTCGACACGTCAATCTTCGAGGAGTTCTCCGCGTTCCTGGGCGACCGGACAGGCCTCTTTTGATCGGAGATTTTCGAGATGAATCAGCCAGAGAACTTGACCCGATAGAAGTCTCTGTTCCGCCGGGATCCAAAGCCCGGGCGATTGAAATTCAACTTTACGAAATGGGGGGAAAGCGGACCTTCATCAACAAAACGATTCGACTCGGATCGTAAAAGAAGGATTTTCTTCCCGCCCCCGATTCAGACCGTAGAATGCACCCCATGTTCGCAGAAGTTCTCCTTTCACTTCCTATCGACAGACCGTTCACCTACGCACTCCCTCCACAAATGAGGGTTACTCGTGGGATGAAGGTAACCGCCCCATTCCGAGGGAAGCCCCTTCCCGGATTTGTCTTATCCGTAACCGAAACGGCGCCCCCTTTTCCGGTGAAACCCCTTCTAACAGCAGGAGAAGTATTGATCGAGGACCCCTTTTTCGACCTGGGAAGATGGATGGCGGATCGATACGCCTGCTCTTGGGGAGAGGCACTCCACGCAATGGTCCCGACCGGAGTCAAAAAAGCGATCAAAACGAAGATGGAGAAACATCTGACCCCCTCCGAAGGTATCGCACTGGAAGAAATTCGGGGGCCGAAGCAACGACGTGCCATTGAAATTCTGCTCGAAGCAGGGACGCTCTCTCTAGCGGAATTGACAAAAAGGCTCGGATCAAAGCCGGATCTAAAAGGGCTTCAAGGCAAAAACCTTATCACCGTAGAAGAGATACCCGTTCAACCGGATTCGTTCGCCAACTTCTACAAAGAGGAAGAGAAAGAGATTCGGATCAATGCTGAGCAAGAGACCGCTCTCCAACAAATTGATCAGAACAGAACCGGCGTCACCCTTCTTCATGGGGTAACGGGAAGTGGAAAAACGGAGGTCTACCTCCGGGCCATGGAAAAGATCGTGCAAGAAGGGAAACAAGCGATCGTTCTGGTTCCTGAGATTGCACTCACCCCACAAACGGTCTACCGATTCCAAAAGAAATTTCCTCGAACGGCCGTCCTTCATAGTGTTCTTTCCGAGTCAGAACGAGCGATGCATTGGAGGTCAACCCGGTCCGGAGAAGCCCAGGTCATTATCGGTGCCCGCTCGGCGATTTTCGCACCCACAAAAGATCTTGGATTAATCGTCATCGACGAAGAGCATGAAGGGGCCTATAAACAGGAAAATACTCCTCGGTATCATGCACGGGAGGTGGCCCTAGAAAGAGCACGAAGAGAAGGAGCCGGGGTCATTCTGGGCTCAGCAACCCCATCTCTCGAATCGATCTATCAGGTCCACGAGGGAAAGTGTGAGAAAGCGGTCCTTCCAAGTCGGATTTACAACAGAGACTTACCTGAAATCACGATCATCGATATGGCAGAAGAAAGATCGGAAACAAAACGTTTCCCCATTCTTTCCCGGCATCTTCTTCTGCAAATGGAAAAAGCTCTCGCTCAGCAGGAACAAGTTCTTCTCTTTCTGAATCGACGCGGATATGTGACACAAATTCGTTGCCCCCGATGCAGTTGGATTTTCCGATGCCGTCGATGTGATGTCGCCATGACCCACCATAGGAAAGAGGATCGGGGACAGTGCCACTACTGTTTTTCTACTCGTCCGATTCCCGAGATCTGTCCCGATTGCAAGGGAGGGGAACTTCTCCATTTCGGGCTCGGAACCGAAAAAATCGAGGATGAAATTCGAAACCGCTTTCCGGATCGAACGGTTTCTCGTATGGACA
>CAYRLD010000180.1:0-5745 GCA_964424925.1 uncultured Planctomycetales bacterium | reverse complement strand
TCCTGGCCTCTCCATCGTACATATTTCTTCAGTGCCCTCTGTGCCGCCCCCGGGTCACCTGAAAGAGTGTGTGCGTACGAAAGAAAGTACCAACCATCCGGCGTACGAATCAGTCCCTCTGCACTTTGAAGAAGATCCTTCCAAATTTCTGGTGACGAAAAGAGCGTACGGGGGTCAAATCGAAAACGATCAAACTCAGGCACCAGAAACTGAGCACAACGGATCTGTTTTCCTGCATAGTCAATATCTCCCGTTCCCAAGCAAGCAAAGGCGAAGGGGATCCGAATCGAAGGGTTCCCTCCCTCTTGAAGAAGACGACTTCGATATTCTACGGCGGCTTCGAGGTATCGTCCCTGTCGCATCATTGCATCGGGTCGATCCAAGCCACACGCCTTGGAAAGAGTTCCATACTCATCCCCATGGCTTACTTGAAAGAGAAGAAGAATGATTCCGGTTATGATCATCGGCCCCCTCCAGAAACTCTCGCCCACTCCTCGTCCAATACCGAAATGGCCCCTCCAGTTCGAAGTCGAACCGACTCTATCCGAACAATCCAGATCCCCATACCCGAACGAACAAAACGAGCCTCACAAGCGTCGACTTCCTCCAGAGATACCCCAGCCAAAGCCGCCGCTTGCTTCTGCTTCCATGCGATATAGTGAGCCGTAGAAGGACGAAGAAGTTGTGCAATCACCAGTTTCTTTGCAGAAACCCCCACTTCCTCGGCAGCCTGTTCTTTCAGACGCTCAAACCACGGGGAAGACCGAAAGATCACCCGATTGCTATAGTTATCGAGGTACTCAATATCTGTATTCTTTCGAAATAGCGCATTCTTCGGTTCAATATAGATGTAATAGTTCTGCCCTGGTGGATAGGCGATCACCTCCATCCCGAAATATTCCATGATTTCCAGGTTCTCTTGATTCGGATTCGACCCAAAATGAATCTTCGGGATATACGGATCCTTTCCCCCAGGAGGGGGCATCTCTTTTGCCAGATATCTTCGATATTCTCTTATCGAATTGATCGACTTCTCTGCATGATTCTTAAGCTCGGGCTCAGGTTCCGGTTCAAGCTCCGGTTCGGGCTCAGGTGCAAGTTGCAGTTCATGTTTAGGCTCAGATTCCGGTTCGGGCTCGGGGAAAACTTCTTCCTCCATTTCGTCTGCGGGAACCTCGGCCAGAGAAGGAACGTCCGCCTCTTCCAACGTTTCCCGAAATTGAGGAGGAGGTTCCGGGAGAGAAGGGTCTGTATGGACAGAAACAACAGGAGGAAGCGAAACCTCTACGGAAGGCGAATTCGATTCTGCAGATGAAAACGTCCAAAAAAGTCCCGCATGCATCGCCCCGGAGATCAAAGCGAAAAAGAGGTACGCCAAAAAGATCCGAACGCCCAATTTCATTCTGCACTCCTTTTCGGATCGTATAGAAAAGAAACATCCTCAAACCCGGCATCCGTGACCGCTTTCAGGGCCGCGATGAGAGACCCAGAACGGGCCTCTCGATCTGGAGCGAAGAGAATCCGTCCGGCCGGATCTTCCCGAGATAATTTTTCTCTCAAGTCGACTTCATCCCTTACCCCAACTCCATTGATCTCTATCTGATCTTCCCGAGTAACGGAGATCACAATCGACTTTTCCGAATTCGATCCAGAACGCGTTTCTTCCGCCCTCACATCTGCAAGACGGATATCGAGCTCACCCTCCCGAACTTTCGAAACCGCCACAAAAAAGATAAGCAGAATGAAGATCACATCGAGCATGGCGGTTGTTTGAAGAACGACAGATTTCCGACTTTTCCTCATTCTCCCATCTCCGAAGAAATGGGGCGTTCGGCCTGCATCACAGAGAGTTCGAGCCGGCCCTGGAGAAAGTGGAAAAAGGCTGCGAACACTCCACAGTAAAGATGAACGAGTAACCCGAAAACGGTTGTATACAAGGCGACACTCAAACCGGTCAAAACCGTTTCTGTATCCCCGGAACTTATCGAACCAAAGCTGAGGGAGACCCCGACAACCGTTCCAAAAAGACCGAGCGTCGTACTGATAGAGGCCAAAAGTTCAAGGGCCCCTACCCCGCGGGCCCCTTCGGAGAGAACGTCATCGGCAAGCCTCTGACCACGGGGACGATCAAGCCGGAGCCAGGAAGCGATCCGAACCACTGGATCAGAACATTCCACATCCTCTTCCAGAGGAAGAACGCGAGATAGGGTGAGTCGATCACGACGCCCCAGGTCTCTTCGGCATAGATGTCGGACCCAGAAAAATGACCGTTCCAGGATAATCATGCTTCCAAGAAAAGAGAGCCCCACGATCGGCCACATCATGACACCCCCCTGCCGGATCCATTCGACCATCATCGGATCGTATCCACCACACTTTGATCCTGATACCGAGCGACCGTGCGCACCCGATGAAGAACGCGATCGGCGACCCCAATTCGAGGGGTCTCCACTTCTGCGGACAGGTCGAGATTTTCCGGTTCAAAAGGATCAAATTCGAGGAGTTCTTTCTTCACCTTCAACTCCTCAATCGTATCCCGGCTCATCTTCAATTCCTGGGAGTAGAAGAGGATATCCTCCTTCAACTCACTCTCCCGGTTTCGATACTTCTGCCCATCTTGCTCAATCAAGCGTGAATAAGCAGCGGAGGAGATCTTGCCTTCTTCCAGTGATTTCTTAAGCGCAAGAGTTCGATTGATCCAGGTGGACCGAAGAAGAGCCAGTTCGGATCCGGATTTATTGAGGAGTTTCGAGTATTTCACTTCCAATCCACGGGTGACTTTAAGCCGAGTCGCCACATTATTCAGATCCCCCGACCGTCTCCGGAGGACGCGCTCATAAATCGCAAGAGTCTCATTATGGTTCCTCCGGATCTTTTCGGATCGCTTCTCCTCCGCCTCCTTTTCGGTCTGTTGGTCGGCCTCACGCAGATTGGAACGAAGTTCATCAAAGGTCAACTTCTCTTCCTCTTGCGCCACAAGCGGAGTTCCTACAAAGAAGATCAGGGCCAGAACTAGTTTATTTCTCATTATCAGACTCCTTTTTCACCGACTCTTCGCCAAAACGACGGTTGTAGAAATCATCGATCGCTTGCTCCATCGACTTGGGTGAACCACTCGACCCGATCTTTTGGAGTTTCTCGCCAATCCCGATCACAGAGGATTGGAAATCCATAAACCCATCTAGGGTTCCATTGATCCGATCGTTGATGGTGTTAAAGGCATCGACTTTCAGAAAAAGCACCGCCATCTTTTCGGTTACTTTCCCGATCGCATCTTCTCCCGAGAGAATCCCATCCTGGATCATGACCCGCACCTTCATGCTGTCTTCCTGTAGAGCCATGTTATCCAGAAGAAATGATTTCTCGGCCTCCAGATTCTCGATGAGAGTGGAAAACTTATCCTTTAAGGTAAAGAAATGCCCATTGAGGGCAGAAAGATGCTCCGTCAAATTCTGGTAGGCAACCGAATTCTTCTCGTAGCCACGGGCATACCTTTTTTGCAATTGAAAGCGATGATAGACACGTGCAAATTTCCGTCGGGCGAGTTGTTCCTCTTCTTTGGAGGAAGCATGACGAATCTCTACCGCGATCGATTCGAGTTCTTCGTTCATCTTCTTGATCTTTGCCTGCGCTTCCTTCGAAACCCCCTTCATCAGGTCGATCTTCACTTTGAGGTATGAATTGAACCGGTTGAGTTTTCGATTCAAGGCGCGAAAATTGGAAAGGGTTGCGTCCTGATACGTCACAATTCGGTCGAAATCCTTCACCGCATTCTCAGCATACGACGCAAGGGTTTTATGAAGAGAACTGGCCGTGAGTCGATCTTTTGGGTTTTTCACATGCTTGGAAAGCTGCTCTTGCAGTTTTGAATTTGCACTTCCAAGAGAATCGATCAATTGACTGAAATCCCGGACGGAGGTCTGTAAGTTCTGGATCTCTTCATCAATCGACCATCCCTCGGGAAGGATTCCCGTCTCGTCTCGGGTCGGCTCCTGTGCCGTAACAATTGTTCCGATGAGAAATAGAATGGCTATTGCCGTCTTCATTATCTCTTCTCCTTTTCAGATTCGACGAGTTCCCGAACGGAAAGGGTATCTCCAACCAAAAGTGCATCCGCATGGGTCCTCAAGTTTTCTGGAAGTTCCCGGGAAATCTTTTGGGCCCCCGGAATGTCCCCGGTTAAGAGCCGAAGGGTCATCTCCGTATACCGATCGTCCGGGCTAATCTCCATCCCGGAACGCCCTTTTCCCTGGAGATAGTGTTCATAAGATCGTCGAGCAGATCGGAACGCGGCCAATTCGAACTCGGCTTGACTGAGGTTATGCCAGGTAATGGAAAGGGCGTACGGATTTTGAAAGGGAGACTCTTCCCCGACCTGAACGGCTTTTCGCAAATGATCCCGGGCCGATTCCGCATCGCCCTTCGCAAGATAGGCTTCCCCCAGTACTGATCGAACATAGAATCGATCACTTTTCCTCATGGAAGAAAGTCTCATTTCCGCTTGATGCATCGTTTCGAGAGCCGCGTCGACCTTCCCGAAAGAAAGCAGAAGGTTCGCCTCGAAACAGTACGCAAGCGCCTGGTCAGGAGCCCCCTCTCGGGCAGTTCGAAAATCACCAAGAGCGGCTTCTGAATCGCCTTCTTTCTGATAGCAGCGCCCCCGAAGTAAAAGGAGGTCCGTTTCGAGAACCCTCTCCTGAGAACATAGTTCAATCACTTCTGAATACCGTCCTTGGTCGAAATGAGTTTGGATCTGTTCCCGAGAGACGGGTGAACTCCGTTTCTGAGAGCCTCCCGCACAGCCCGTCATGAGGGCTCCGACAAGGGAGATGATCATAAAAAGAGATTTCATGGATGAGTCCTCCGTAATTCAGGTTCCAATTCATAAGCAAATTTCATATCCCGCTCTCGAATATTGGAGAGAGGCGACCCTCCCTTCTCCCGAGATTCACAGACTCGAAGATAAACCCGAGCACGGTCGAACCCAGGGCCGCCAAGAGTAATCGCTTTTTTGAATACCGAAATGGCTTTGAGATAATCCCCCTGTGCATGCAGGGCCTGTCCGAGGAGAAGCCATCCTTTTCTTTCTAGCGGTTTTCGCGTAATCCTGTCCCGAGACAATTTCTCCGCCAGCGAAAATTCCCGATGCTCCACCAACCCTCTCCAAAGACGGATGAAGATTTGCGTATTTCCTGGATCGTTCTCCCACGCTTGTTGGAGAACCCGATTGGCCTCCTCCCTATTCCCGAAAGCAAGATAGGTCCGAGAGAGCAAATGAAATCCGGACTCCCCAGCTGCCTTGGCAAATTGCACAGCCGCCTCTTTCTCTCCAGAGGCCAACGCAATTTCCCCCAATTCCAGATGAATGGAACCATCTTTCGGAGAAAGCGAAAGGAGCCGCTCTCCCAATGAGCGGGCTTGATCAATTTTCCCGGTCAAACGGAGGCCTTTCGCGAGCCCAAGACCGTAGGACACCTTCTCTGGATCCAAAATATGAATATAGAGAATCTTGAATTTTGCTACCAGCAATTGAAGACTGTTCTGAAAGTAAATAAAATTAATTTCCAAGTAACCTTGGGTCCAACCTGGAGTTGGTCACCCTAGCCAACAAGGACAAGATCCACAACTATCTTTTCCACCCCGACAATCTGGAAGATATAGTAGCCAAGGCTGTAGCAAACGTTGCAGGGTCCAACACCATGGAGGTCCTCTCTGGGAACACTGGGCTAACACTGGTAAACCCTT
>CAYRLD010000179.1:3724-5766 GCA_964424925.1 uncultured Planctomycetales bacterium | reverse complement strand
AATCGAAAAGTCGACTTCCGCCTTTCGATTGTCCCGGGAGTGCACGGACAAGATGCGGTCATTCGAATCCTTGATCCGAACCGATTCATTCTCGACCTCGACAAACTCGGGATGCCAAAACCCATCTTGAACTCGTACAAGAAACTGGTCAACTACCCCAATGGACTGCTCCTTACCACAGGTCCGACCGGATCCGGAAAAACCTCAACCCTTTACGCCAGTGTTCAGAGCCTGATCAAAAAGAATGTAAAAATCATGACCGTAGAAGATCCGGTCGAATACGAATTCTCGAAAGTAAACCAGAAGAATGTGGATGCCTTCATGGATTTCCCAGACTACATTCGAGCGTTCCTTCGTCAAAATCCCGACGTCATCCTCGTCGGTGAAATCCGAGATATCGATACAGCCGAAATCGCAATGAGAGCCGCGACTACGGGGCACCTCGTTATGAGCACCCTTCATACACGAGATGCGATAGGAACAATAGCACGACTGAGAAACCTAGAGATTTCTGACGACTATATTGCGAGTGTTTTCATAGGAGCGATCGGGCAAAGGCTTGTTCGAAAACTGTGTCTAAACTGCCGCGTGGAAGCACCAGCCCCCTCGGAATTAACCCCCCTCTTCTATGCCACCCCACCCAAAGGGCCCTTCTTTTTAGGACAGGGGTGCAATGAGTGTGATGGGCGGGGATATCAGGGAATGATTGGGATTTATGAACTCTTCTTTCCGAACGAAACCGTTTCTACCGCCATTGGTCAAGGGATTCCGGTTGGAGATCTCCGCAAGCTTGCTCTGGAATACGGATTCACCCCCCTCGTCGAAGATGCCCTGGTAAAAGTCCACGCAGGAGAAACGACTCTGGAAGAGATTGCCAAAAGAATCGGACCGAAGTTCCCTCACGCCGGGTAACCAGAATCGATGGACAACCCCACCCTCGAATCATACTCTGTGCGCTCACATGAGCCGACCAACCTTTTCGACAACGTTACTTGCCTCTTGGGGAGTCATGGGCGTCATCGCTCTCTGCTTTCGGGCGATGTGGACCCTCACCCCAATTGCACTGGAACCGTGGCAAAAAGACCAACTTACTGGGTGGCAGATCGGGATCTACCTTTTCTGGATCCTCTTCAATATTTACGGAGAGGGATGGCGCGGATTTCATAAAGCCTTTTCCCCCCGAACCGTAGGAAGAGCCTTCTATCTAGGAGAGAACCCAACAATTCTCCGAATTCTCTTTGCCCCTGTGATTTCTATGGGACTTTTTCAAGCAACACGAAAGAGAATGATCGTCTCTTGGGGCCTCCTCGTGGCCATTCTCATCGTGGTCGTCCTCATCCGAGTCCTCCCCCAACCGTGGAGGGGGATCATTGACGGAGGAGTTGTAGCGGGATTAGCGGTGGGAATCCTCTCACTAATCTACTTTACCCTTCGTACTATTTTGGGGAAACCGGTTCCCTTCAAACTCGATTTCCCGGGAGAACTGAATCGTGAGTGAATTGAAGCAGAAGCATTGTGTCCCCTGCAAAGGAGGAGTCCCCCCTCTAAAAGGTGAATCCCTCCGGACATTACAAGACGAACTAAGCGGAAACTGGGACCTAATCGATGAGCACCATCTTCAAAAGGATTTCTCATTCAAAAATTTCAAGGACGCACTCATTTTTACAAACCGAGTAGGCGAGTTAGCCGAATCGGAAGGACACCATCCGGACATCCATCTTGCCTGGGGAAAGGTGGGGATTGAAACGTGGACACACAAGATCGACGGCCTTTCTGAAAGTGACTTTATTTTAGCCGCAAAAATTGACGACTTATTGTCCTCATCCTAAGGAGACATGATCCATGTTGAGTAAAGCGGACCCGGTCACTCGAGAACATTTCCAGTATATTACAGATCGTACGACGCAAGAGGACCCCTTCCTCCAGGACCTGAAGCGGTCCGCCCAAGATGCCGGAATCCCCGCTATCTGGATATCACCTGCACAAGCGAGCTTTATGCAGATCCTTCTCCGATCCACTGGGGCGAAGGAGATCATCGAAGT
>CAYRLD010000179.1:0-3624 GCA_964424925.1 uncultured Planctomycetales bacterium | reverse complement strand
GGAACATCCTTCCGATCCAGAAGTTCAGTCCGTTCGCGACTTTAATGAACTGATGGCAAAACAGGAGGGACTCCAAAGCGTGATCGTGCCCCTCGGAGATGGGGTCTGGGTCGGCGTAAAGACCGATCGCTAGCAGAGAGCTTCTATGTGGGCCGCGGTACAACCGCCAAGCCCATCCAGTGCATAGCCCCCCTCCAGAACCGAAACGATCGGAACATCCGCGGTCATATCCCGAACAAGATGGGTAAGGGTCCCATAATCTTCGGAAGATAAACCGAGTCCCCCGATCGGATCTTCCCGGTAGGCATCAAAACCGCAAGAGATGAGAACAAATTCCGGCCGGAGTTTCGAAATCGCACTCTCGAGGCCCATCTCGAAGCTCAAAAGAAACTTCTCTGAACTTGTCCCTGCTGGAAGAGGAATATTGACCAGGTTTCCTCCCCCCGTCTCTTCCGCGGCCCCACTCCCCGGATAAAAGGGCCATCGATGGGTCGAAAGATAGATCACTTTGGGATCTCCCGCGAGTGCCTCTTGCGTTCCATTGCCATGATGCACATCCCAATCCACAACCAATACTTTTCGATCGAGCCATCGCGCGGCAATCGCCACATTGTTGTACAGACAGAACCCCATCGCCTGTTGAGGGGTCGCGTGATGCCCGGGAGGACGCACAAGGCAAAACGCGTGGTGACCTTTCCCAGAGAGGATCGCTTCACAAGCAGACAACACCGCCCCCGCCGCGCGAAGAGCGGCCGCATGAGAATACTCGTTCATATAGGTATCCGCATCGAGCCAGAGAGGCGCTTCTTTGGCCCGGGAGCACATCCGTTCAAGATGGGCCCGGGTATGAATCAAAAGAAGTTCTTCCTCGGTCGCGTCTCGTGCGGGAATCTGCTTCAGAGAGTCCCAAATTTCGTGAACCGCAAGATAATCGAGGATCGAAGAGATTCTTTCGGGACACTCCGGATGCCCTTTCGCCCGGTGTAGGAGGAAGATCTCATCTGTAATAAAGAGAGGCATAAATTCAGCTTACCCCTTCCATTGTTCAGATGAATCAATTTTGCTACCCTTTGCGCTGAAAGGAGCTTGCCGTGGAATCCAACCTGATCACCCTCGACGACTTCATCCTTGAAATGATGAAAATTCCGTCCAAAAATTTGGAAGTAACCAAATTAGATACGCTCTTCCAGAGCCTCGATCTAAATACAGATCTCATCCAGAAAAATATCTTCTTCAACGAAGACTCCTACGCACGGAATCTGGTCTGCCGAACACCACGGTTCGACATGCTCGTTCTTTGCTGGAAACCGGGACAGGTCACAACGGTTCATGATCACGTAAACTCCCTGAATGTCACCCGGGTCTTTGAGGGAACACTCACGGCTCGCAACTTTGAAGTCGTAGAACGTCCGAGCGACGACAAAGCGATCACAAAAATGGTCCTGGAAGATTTCCAGGAGAAAGACTCCGTCTCCAATGTTGACTACGGTGGGATCCACCAACTCGCGAACACCTCGGATCAGGACTTGATCACAATTCATGTCTATGCCCCTCCGTTGAAGGACATCACCGTCTACTACCCTTCTGGAAATTTTGAACGTGTCCCTCTCCGATACACCCTCGAGGATGAATTTGCCTAAGACGACCCGCACAATGGTTGTGGCGGGCGCGTCCGGAGTCGTAGGACGACACCTCATTTCCCACGCGAAAGAAGAAGGGTGGACCATCCGGACGCTCTCCCGTTCGAACCAGGAATCGACACTTTGGGATCCGGACGAAATCGTTGAGGGGAAAGGGGACACGCTCGGAGGAGTCGTTAAGGCTCTTGAGGGAGCTGACCTCGTCGTCAACCTTGCCGGAGCCTCTCTCGCAGAAGGAAAGCTCGGGATTGACCACAGTAAATTGGTGATAAAAAGCCGGATCCACGCGACCAGAGCGTTGGGAATCGCCTACCAAGAATGCACAGCGCCCCCGCCTTGTTGGATCCAGGCCTCTGCGACCGGATATTACGGAGAAGCGGGAGAAGAAGATGTAACAGAAGAGAGTCCCCTCGGAGAACTCTTCCTCTCCCAAGTGTGCGAAGCGTGGGAGGAGACCGCAAAAGAGATTGTGGATAAAAAAAAGAGCCTTCCGAGATTGATTATCCTCAGGCTCGGTCTCATCTTCGCCAAAGATGCCCCTGCCTGGAGCAAGATGACCATGCCGATCCGAATGGGACTCGGAGGGGCACTGGGAGAAGGAACGCAATGGTATGCGTGGATGGAATCGAGTGACATGGCCCGTGCCATTCTACACCTTCACGACAACGAAAATTCCTCCGGCACATACAATTTGACGACACCCAAACCGGTACAACAGATCGAACTCGCAAGAAAAATCGGGAAGATCCTGCACCGCCCGGTTCTTTTACCGACCCCCGCTTTTGCGCTCCGGCTTGCCCTCGGAAAAGTGGCCGATGAACTGCTCCTTCCGAGTTGTCGCGCTCTTCCCAACAGGCTCGAAAACGAGGGCTTCAGCTTTCAATATCCGGGAATCGATGAAACCCTGGAGAAACTGCTCTCTGAAGAACCTGCCTAGGGTTTTAAGAGGGCCTTAAATCGATCTCGAGTCCGAGGATCCTCCTTAAGAGGTTTTAAGAAGGGGATGTTCTCGATCACCATCCGATCCAACTTAAAGAAGGGACTCGCCGTCCGGATTAATTTCAACGCTCGGGAGGGTTTTCCCGACCGGTCCCGTAATCCCGATGACTGTTTCGTCGCTGCAACCGCCTTTTCGAGATAATCCATCGCACGATCGCGGTTGCGCTTTACTTCCAAAATGGCGAGTTGCCAATAGGCGGGACCGTACTCCCCACAAGATTCGAAGAGGCTTCTTGCCGTAAAGGGGTCGTTACGACCGAGAGCGAAGAGCCCTTCGGTATACGTTCGAACAGTCGTATCAGGAAGAAGGGCGAGGAGATCCTTACAATCTTCCCACCGCCGCTCCTCAAGAGCGATCAGCACCTTCGCATAGGTATAATCTTTGTTTGGAGGAATAGGGATCCGGCCAAAATCTTCCAAGGATCTTCGGGCCTCCTCCAGCCGCCCATTAGCGAGACTTGCTATCGCGAGAAGAAGACCAAATCCGGGAGTAGGATACTCACGCCGAAGAAATTGAAGTTGACTGACCACGTCCGGGTATCGTCCCACATTGTACATCGCCAGAGCCCGTACCAACTGAAATTCGGGGGCCACCTGGCGTTGCCCAGGAAGACCTCCTTCTTTCATAACAGGTCCTCCAAAATCATCCTTTCTCCCCGAGAACATTCGATCGAGTTCTACAAGAAAGGGGGAGGAGCCGAGTTTCTTCAAGCGATCATACGCATCCCGAAAATCGGGCTGGTTCATTAAAGAAGAGAAATCGATTTTACCGGGAGGCGCATCTAAAAAGTATGGTCCCCCCAGGGTGATCAAAAGGGATATTTTCGAAGAGAGAACCTCCGCGAGGGGAGCCCCGGCCCCTTCCGCTCGATCAAATTGAAGAAGCGCGGCCTTCTTCTTTCCCGCGAGAAGATCGAGTTGCGCCAAGGATCGATACCCGATCAGTTTTTGAGGGGACGCGACGACAACCGCTGCTAGCGCCTTG
>CAYRLD010000178.1:0-5771 GCA_964424925.1 uncultured Planctomycetales bacterium | reverse complement strand
TACTTTCGGAGTATGGTTGACAAGGAGTTGCTGGTTTGGGGTCACCTCAAGGGTATAGTCTCCTTCATCCCAGCTGTTGGGGGCGATATTCTCTTTGATCAGTTCTTCGATCTGTTCCTGCCCTACGGCTGCCTCTGTAGGCTCTTCGAGGGTAAAGGTTGCGCCGGTGAGCGCCCCACCACCACCGCCGGGAGTGGAAAGCTCCACGTTGGGGCCGGGGAAGTCTTGAATTTTAACGAGGATGTCCCGGATGTCATGAAGTTCGACAACCGCTTTTCCCCCTGCATTCTGAGGCGTTGTGATGAAGACGACCTTCTCTTCTGTGATCATAAAGTCGAGGTCGAATTGACTCAGAAGAAGTCTCAGCGCGATCTTCAAAACGACATCGGTGACCTTGAAGGTGATTGTCTTTTCAAGATCGACTTCATCTGTGATCGACCCATCGATCACAATGTTCAGGTTGGCATAATCACGGATGTAGTTGACGATCTCTTCGAGTGTCGAATCTGCAAAGTCGAGCTCGGGGACTTTCATTGTATTTAGAGTGTTTTTGATTGCGAGGATATCGGGATCTTCCGTGGTTCCTCCTTCAGAGGTTGAGATCACGGATTCTGTGATTCGCTTAGAGATTTGTGCCCATTCTTCCCGGGAAGGGAATCGAACCGTTTCACTATAAGGGATGACCGCTTCATCATCCGCACTGGTCAATTCTTTCCAGGCATTGACCTTCTTCTTGATGAACTTGAAATATTCATGCCGGTGGCGTGCTTTCTTCGCATCTTCTCTGAGATCCATGGCCACGGTGTAGTGCGGGTCGATCATGAGGATTTCCCCCGCCAACCGGATGCACTGATCAAATTTCTTCTGGTCGAACGCCATGTAGGCGAGCTCAAGCAGATGGGCGATCTTCCGGGTGATTTCCCGCTTCGTCGCTACGGAGTGAGCGTAGGCTTCTGTTTCGGCCTCTTTTCGCTTCATATCTCGGACACGTTCTTCTTCCAGTTTGAGGGCATTCTTCGCCTTTCGAACGTGGTCGAGAACGAGTGGCTCCAGTTTTTTCATTGCCGGAACATCGTAGGGAATATGCTTAATCTGGAAGGCAGCTTCTTCAAACTCTGTGATCGATTCGGCAAACATCCGGGCGTTGAAGAATCGTTCTCCGTTGCGGATATGATTCGTAATTTCGACTTGGGCGGCCTGAATTCGGACCTGAATCTCCTGAACGCGACTATCCTGAATAGAGGGAGCTCCAAATCCTTCCCCGGCTATGACGGAGTCGATCTTGGTGAGCAGCTGGCGCGCCTGAAGGTTCTCTGGATTGCTTTCTACCGCTGATCGGGCAAGTCTCTGGGCTTCTTTGAATCGCCCCTGCTGAAAAGCCTTCATGGCCTTTTTATAGGCCTCGGAGCTTTCCACAATCCCTTTCTGCTCGGCGAGTGTCTTGTCCTTGAGAAGGTCTTGCGCGATTTTCCGGTAGTTTTCATTCTGCGCGTTGACCTCCGGAGGGCTCTTTCTTTCCGGTTCGGTCGGTGTTGTTTCCGCTGTCGAAACCGGCTCCTGTTCTGGTGCTTCCTCCGCAATGACCGGTTCCCGGTCGCGCGGTTGGGCGTTCTGACAGCCACTCATAAGGAGGGCCAGGATAGACGAGAAGAGTAACCATTGGACAGCGCAGCGCTGGGACATGTTTTTATATTCCTCCAGTAGGAAGAGGGACCCCCATGAAGCCCTCTTGGCTATATAAGGGGACGCACCGAAAGTCGGTTTTCCTTCAGAAAAAAGCCGCTAAACGGTCCGAGCATTCTACCCATATGGGGCTATACGTCCAGCGAAAAGAGGGGTTTTGCTAGGGGTGCTAAAAAGGGGGGTAGGGGGCAATATTCCCCCTTATTTTACTTGGTCTCGATAATTATCAAACTGACCTTTTTGGCCTGACCCGTATGTTTTGCTGTGTCGAGCATTGGCAACAAACTCAATATTATGGATTCCGATATCTTTTAGGGCATTAATAACCCCGATGATGTGTTCGTAAGCAACCGCGCTATCCATATCAAGAATGACCGGCGCTCGTTTGGCGGGGTCTTTGCTGGAGGGAGTGGCGTCGTACAGTTCCTTTGCTTTCGTTGCAATCTCTTTATATCGCTTGGCATTTTCGTTGACACGCTTTTGGCCACTCAGGCTCTTTTCTTCCACGTGTCCGGCTTTACATACCCAGGTTTTGTACAATTTTCCGACCGGATTATTAGCGACCCATGCGGTGCAGACATCATTTACGATGATATGTGCTAGGTGTCGTTTCCCGATCTTTGTGCTCTTGAGGTCCTCTTTTTCCTCTGCTTCAAGGGTCGCTTCATGTTTTCCTTTGTTGTTCTGATGACGTTTGACCTCCCGAATGTAGTCTGCCTGGGAATCATCAACACAGCAGAGAATGATGCGGACTTCCTGTTCTTCCGGGCTCGAAGAAGAGCTAGAAGAGAGTCCCTTGTCTTTGGGAAGTTGGTTGATAAGTTTCCCTTCCACCGACTTAATTTTCATGGTGAGGATGAAGAAGATCAGTAGCTGGAAGATGATATCGATCATGGAGGTCATGGGTGGTTCGTCGACCTTCTGCTCGTCAATTTTCCTTTTCTTCCGCCGTTTCGGTTCTACTTTTTCTTCCGCCATGCTTTCTATCCTGTCTAGCTAGGGTCTGGCATCTTCGCGCCCAATTGCACCTTGGTAACGCCGCCATGTTTTGTCGCAATTTGAAGAAGTAATTGTACGTACTGAAAAGGGGTCTGTCGGTCCGCACGAATCAGAACGGGGTATTTTACCCAGTTTTCGTCACCCCCTTCTTGGAAACGCTTCTGAAGGCGCCGAGCCTCGAAGAGATCCTCGAGTCTTTTGGTCTTCGCTTCCTCCGGATCCTGGGGTTTGGGACGGAAGAACACCTTTCCATTTAGTTTGATGGTTCCGTCTGGAAGGATGTTCAGTACCAGGGTTTGATCGTCCTCCAGTTTTTCCTTGATTGCCTTAGAAGCTTTAGGAAGTGTCAGCTCTTCGAGCTGTGCACGGGACATATCATTGACCAGAAGGAAGAAGATGATCAGCTGGAACACAATGTCAATCATGGGGGTCATGACAAAGGATTCAGGCTCTTCTATTTCTTTTACTTTTTTTCCCATACCAGTTTATTCCTGATGTTGAAACGGAGGCGGGGCTCCGTTGGTTCATTTTCTTGTTATTTTCCGCCCTGCGTCATCGGCTTGAATCTCTCGACAATTTCCATGGCGACCGCAGAGAGTTCAAAGGAGAGACGCTGAACCTTCATCTTAAAGACAAAGTAGAAGGTGAGCGCAGGAATCGCTGCAACAAGACCCCAGACCGTCGTGACCAACGCGGTGTAAATACCACCAGCCAGTTCCGCTGGTGTTGGCTGGGTAGCCGATCCGGCAATCTTTCCGAAGGCCAAGACCATACCGAGAACCGTTCCAAACAGCCCGAGCATCGGGGCGACGTTTCCGATAAGACCGAGCCAGCTAATTTTCTGAATCAGCTTGAGGTTTTCTTCTTCCGTAACACTTTCGGCGGCCCCGGCCATCGATTCGTACCCTTCTCCAACCCGGGAGATGGCAGATCCAACAATGTTGGTGATGTAGTTCTTACTCGCTTCGCAAAGATTGATCGCTTCTTCGTATTGCTCTTCGTCGAGGAGTGTTTCTAGTTCGACGACAATCTCCGGTGGGACGAGTTTATCTCGCTGCACTGTCACATAGTGCTCAATTGCCAAGGCACCCGTTGCGACGGAGAGGAAGAAGAGGATCCCGACAATGAGGATACCGAGAATCGATCCTCCACCGAGTGCCACTTCGAAGAAGCCTGGTGCTTCAACGACATCACCTCCGTCCTGCCCGAAGGCGGGACCCGCGAGGGTTAGATTACAGAAAATGACGAAGATGAATGCCCACATCCAAACCGATTTCCCCGGAAGTCGTAAACCTGTCATCCCAGCTTCCTTTTCATAGTAGGTTTCTGATTCAACTTATCCGGCGTTTCCTTACCGGTTCCGCATTACTCATTCTGCGACAAGAAGGCTAAAATCTAGCAACTTAAGAAGGTCGTGCCAAATCATTTCAACTTGGACGATTTCGCTTCGAGCCGGTCCGCGAGTGTGGAGGCTTCATCTCGTTTACGTCCAGAAGGGTACGTTGTTGCCAGTTCTCGGTAGGACTTGGCCGCGGCACCCAGATAATACTTTTTGGCCTTTGTTTCAGAGGCTTCTTCTGCTAGTTCTGAATAGCATGAACCCAATTGATAGAGGGCGTCTTCATGCTCCTGCCTGTATCCAGAGGTTCGGGAAGGTGCATACAAAACTACGCTCTCAACAAAATGACGTGTGGCTCCCCGATAATCATTCGAATTTTTTTTAGAATATCCGAGTGCATTGGAGGCCATTAGTTTCAAACCAATGGAAGACTTCGTTTGATAGATGATCTGTTGACAATATTGCTCTAGTTCTGAGTTCCGTTTTAATTTTACGAGGCACCGAATCACTCCCGCTTGAGCCTCACCTCGGATCGTTGCATCCGAGGTGCTCTGAATCTTTTTGAAAAGGGAGAGGGCTTTCTGGAAATTGTCTTTGTCTATGTATAGCTCTGCCTGCTGTTTCTGCCCTCGTAATTGTAGGTTCGATTTGAGAGATCCAGGCGCGGTCGATATGCTCTTAATCAATTTATCCATTCCGGCCATATCTCCCTTTTCTCGAAGGCATTCGAGGGAGAGTTCAAACGAATCTCCCCAAAGTCGGGAGGGTTCGGAATTCTTTGCGCGAACCTTTTCGAGTGTTTTCAACGCCGCATCAAATCTGCCGAGGTTGCGTTCACATAATCCGGAATAGAAGTTGTAGTACGGAAGGAACCAGGAACGACACTTCCATTTCTGTCGGGGTCTTTTTTCTACAATGACTCTCTTGTGTGCGCTCTTTAGTCCAGAAAGAGCATCCGCCCATTTCTCTTCTTGGATGGCACTTAATGCTCCCGTAAAAGAGGGCGGGGCATCGTAATATTGGACCTTTTCTACATCGACCGCTTTTATGGTGGTCGATCCGATCCGGACCTGCTTAAAACTATCCTCTGCGATCCGTCCTAAGTATTCTTTCCCATCTTTTCGAGTCACCTTGTCCTGCTTCTTTTGTGCCCAGGCCGGAGAAGTGAGCAGGAGAAACGCGATAATCGCAAAGGTCTTGTTTCGCATCTTTTTATCGTCCTCGCTTTTTCGGTATTCGGTTTTTCAGATCTTCCCGAAGTTTCTCAAATCGATCGTGATAGGGACCTTTTAGCCAGTCCTCTTGGGTCCACTCCGCGACCTGGATGGTGGTTCCTTCTTTCTTACAGTCGGGACACTGGATGGTTTCTTTCAGGCGTCCCCGACCTTTTCCGGGGCATTCCGGTTCTTTGCAGAAAGGGCTTGTTTCGCTAATAGGATAGGCGTGTCCACAGACGGTGCATTGCATCCGTTGGTAATCCTTTGCTTCCCGAGCGGTAGATTTTTTTCCACAGCCTTCTTTAGCTTTGTCACATGTGAATTTGAGGGTGTCATCCCAGGCGGTTATGAAAAGCTCTTTGTTCCCACACTTTGGGCACGCTTCTCCTCTTTTGAGATCTTTCTCGTTGAACTGTTTATGGCACTTTACACAGGCGAATTGTCGTCCGTATCCGCGGGCATCCATCGCACTGAAGAGCTTTCCTAGTCTGTCCGGGGAGATGACAGAAAGGCAAAGAGCATGTCCGTAGAAT
>CAYRLD010000177.1:0-5784 GCA_964424925.1 uncultured Planctomycetales bacterium | reverse complement strand
TCTTCTTTGTGGTTTCTTCCCCCGCTTTACTCTTGGGAGATTCAGTACCATTTTTCTTGGGAGAGGCCTCTGGCTTTGTTTCCGTCTTCGCTGTAGAAGAACTCTTTTCCTTCGGCTTTTCTTCTTTTTTAACAGCCTTTTCTTTTGGCTTCTCTTTCCCTTCTTTTTCTTCGGTGGATTCCACCGCTTCTTTCGCTTTGCGCGGTCCCATGATCTTCCCCTTAGAGATTTAACTTTGGTTTCTAATATTTTCCAGGATGGCCGTTACTTGCCGCAACAGTGCGGCACGGCTCCCTCGGTTTTGGATGACAAAATCCGCTTTTTTCCGCTTTTCCTTCATTGGCCAATGATATTTTTCACGTTGTCGCAATTCGGTCGGTGCCCAACCCCGTTGCTTCACTCGTTTCGCCCTGAGATTCTGGGGAGCATCCACAAAAAGGACATAATCACAGTCCTGGTCCGCACCGACTTCCAAGAGGAGGGGGGCATCCAGAACAATCAGGTGACTTTTCGAGCTTCGAATTGCCTTTACCACCTCTTTGCGCACGATGGGGTGAATGATATCATTCAGCTTTCGGACCGAATTTTCACTTTGAAAGGCAATTTGAGCCAATAAGGGCCTCAAAATCTTTCCCCGCTTTTCGATATCCTTTCCCCATGTCGAGACTAGCTTTTTACGAACGCTGGGGCGATCAAGAATGGAATGCACCAGTGCATCCGCATCCACTATTTCAGCTCCCAGGTCCTGAAAGAGCGAAGCTACTGTCGATTTTCCACTACCAATACCGCCGGTGAGACCGAGCACCAACGGCGGTTGTCTTTTTGGGATTATTGATGAATTTTTGGAGTACTGGACTCCCATAGTTGTCTTTTTGGGGGTTTTGGTTCCGAAATGCCCTTACTCCAGCCCTGATCGTATCACCCCCCACAACGAGTGTCAATCGGAAAATGGCTCAGTTCTCTCCAGGCTCATTTCTGGTGCAAGAGAATCGCTTTTTCCCACGTCTTGTCTTCATGGGAGAAAGGGTTGACGGGAAGTGGGGTGAAACTAGAATGGCGACTTCCATTCCTATATATATTCAAGGAGCGATCGAATGACCGGGTCGCGGAGTTCTCGAATTTCCGCCCAGCGTGGAATATCTATGGTGGTTGTAGTGATCCTATTTCTGATCACTCTTGTCCTTACGTTCACCACCATTTTGGTGATGGCGAATACCACGGACAAAGAACAAACCCTTGTGGCTCTGGACAATGAAGATGTCCGAATGGGGCCCCCTGGACGCGTACAGCAGTTGCAAAGTGAACAGGCTCGTATGGTTCAGCTTCGAACCGCTATTCTTCCCCCTACGGGGCTCTCTTCGGGTGGAGGTGCTGATGTAAGCCTGTCCGACGCGGGCGGGGCCGGCGACCTTCCCGAAGTGGCTTCTAAGGAATACCTCGGGCAGCAGCGAAGTAAGATATTGGCAAAGCATTTTGGCGAAAAGGCTGGGAGCCTTGAGGCCTCCCCTCGACTCTACGGGACCCTTCAGAATCTAGTTGTTCTCGCCGCCTCCCGTGTGGTTTCCAAGGGAACCAGTGTTGACCAGGCTCGTATGGAGCTTTCGCTTGCGGAAGAACGGAAAAAAGCTCGGGAGGAAAATAACCGTGATCTTTCAAGCAAAAGCCGGGAATACGACGATCAGTTGAATACTCTGATCGGAGACCTTCGAAATAAGAAAGTAGAAACGGAGGGGAACACCTCTAGTGAAACAGATCGTCTTCAGCAACTCATTGACCAAGCAACGGCGGAATTAGATGCTCGGCGCCTGGAATTTGGGAAAATGGATACCGATTACAACAATCGGGTGAATAAGCTCCAGAATGACCTAGAAGAACTGAAGGTCCGGGATGCCATTAAATTTGATATTCATTCCGCGCATGGGCGAATCATTAGTCCGGACGTTATGAACAAACTCGCCTTTATTGATCTCGGTAGTCGAGATCGGATTGTTCCGGGCTTGAAATTCTTGGTCGCGAAAAAAGGGAAGCAGGGGAAGTTTGTCTTCAAAGGGAAGGTGGAAGTCAAAAAGGTATGGCTTACCTACTCGGAAGTGGCCATTACCAAGTTAAATGATGCCAATCAACCAATTGTAGATGGGGACCTTCTCGTGAACCCCCTCTTCCATCCGCGCCGTCCTGTGGTCGTTGCCTTTTTGGGGCAATCTGAGCCGAGGAAGATTCGTCCGGCTTGGACGACCAATGAGGCTTCTCGCCGGATTATGGAAATTGGCAGCGTGGTAAAACCGCTGGAATCATTGGGGAAAGAAGTTTTGCTTGGGAGCGATTCGGTCAGCGAAGGGGTTCCCCTTGAAATTGATTTCGTGATTTATACGGAATCGCGTATGAAGCAGACCCGAGATCAAGACCCTATTTATAAATTAGCCGTATTGATCGGAGTTCCTGTTGCAGAAGCTTCCGATATGTACCAATTCCTCGAGGACTAATGATGGCTGAATTTGTTACACAAAAAGAAAACACTCGCCGGATGATCCTTCTGGTCGCCTTCATCGTGATCGATGTGATTGCCCTTGGGCTGGGAATCTTTTCTATGAAAAAGGCTTCCGATATCGAGAATGGCGAAAAGGAAGTGAAAACAATCGTAAAATCTCGAGCCGAAGTGAAGAAACTTGAAGCGGAGAACCTTGCGATTCAAGAAAATATGATTGCGTTCTCTCAGCCTGTTGGGTGGCGGGAGCATGCAACCTGGTCGATTGACCGTATCCCGACCGGTGCGCTTAAAACCGCCCAGCTAAAGTCCTTTCTAAATGGTTGGACCTCCCGTCTCAGCTCGACAGAGCCACGCAAAAGTGCTCCGGAATCGATGAAGTTCCAACTTTTGAAGACCCTCCGTGATCTGAAGGCCGAGACCTCTGCGATACAAAAAGCGAACGATAGTGATCGGACAACTGCATCCACGTTTCTTCAGCGGTTGTCGGATATCGAAAAAGATGTCCCTACAAAGAAGTATTCTCTCTGGCGCGAAGAGACTTCTGGAGGAGCGTTAACGCTCAAAGATCTTTTCGAAGAGTTGGAAGCTCTCGAAGAAGCCTATATTGAATTGGCTTCTGCGATCGAAACGAGGACAAAGGCGATCGGTGATGTGCAGAAGCAGATTGTAACCAAAGCGCAGGAAGATCTTGGTGGGGCCCGAAAAAAACTAGAGAACACCATCGGAGATCTGATTGGAAAAGGTCGGGATCAGCGGGATCCCGAAGACCTGGTTGATGCGGAAGGTCTTCTTCGTGAATTGCATCAAGTTGAAGTCGAGGGTCCCATTCGTATTGCTGCGAAGCGAAAAGAGCTTGGCATGGTTCAAGAACAGTTGGAAAAACGGTCTCGACAAAATGATTCCTACCGCGTCGAAATGGAAGGGCGCATGAAGGATCTAAAGACCCGCATTGAGTGGATGAAGTTCCGAAAAGAAGAGGCGCGGGAACGGCAGGATCCGGATGGAGAAATTTTGGCGGTGGTTCCCGACCAACAGATTGCTTACATCGACCTTATTCAGAAGGACCATCTCTTTCGGGGGATGATCTTTGATGTCTACTCTTTGGAGCAGGGTGGATTGAAGATCAAGAAAGGAAAGGTCGAGGTGATTCAGGTTCGGGATGATGGATCGAGTGTGGTTGCCGTGACAAAGGTATCCGACCCGACCGACCCCATTAAGGCTGGGGACCGCATTTTTAATGAGGCCTTTGAAAAGGGAAAGAAGCAGTATATTGCCTTTGCCGGATCGATGTATGGCAAGATGTCGAATGAAGAACTTTCTTCCATGATTCGCCAGGTCGGCGATGAATATCAGAATCAAGTAGATGAGCGGACCAGTTTTGTTGTGATTGGCAACGGATACGAAAAAGATCCCAATTTCGACAAGGCTTTAGAACTTGGAGTCCGCCTTATTCTGGAGAGATCCCTTCTCCACTACCTCGGCGTTAAATAGTTCTTTCTGTTTCTGCCGTAGGCTTCGTTACGGTATGATCGGAGTTTCATGACTGAAACAGAAGACCTCCCCCAGGAAGATGATGTTCGCATGACGCTTGGGGAACACCTCGAGGAGTTGCGCGGAAGGCTCTGGAAGGCGATCGTTGCGATTACCCTGTGCTTTGGTGTGGCGATCTACTTTTATAAAGACCTGACCACGTTTATCTGTGACCCGCACTTCAAGGCGATGCAATTCATCTGGCATGAGGAACATCCAGAAACCGCCTTTGACCCTGCGGATTGGAAACTTCTATCGGGAAGTTATACGGCACCGATTGGCGCGGTATTAAAACTTGCCTTCATTGTTTCCCTTTTCCTTTCTTCGCCGATCGTAGCGTATCAAATTTGGAAGTTTATCAGTGCGGGGTTACGGCGGGCGGAAAGAGGGTTTGCCTATCTTTTTGGGCCTTCCTCTTTTCTCCTTTTCGTCGTGGGTTGCGCCTTCGGATATTTCATTCTGATACCCTATACCTTGTACGGTCTTTCCCGAGTGTTAAAAATTGATGTCATTTCTCCGATGTACACCTTTTCAGAATATCTCTCTTTGGTGATGACCCTGACTATTATCATGGGCGTGATCTTCCAGATGCCCCTTTTGATGCTTTTCTTTTCCAAGGTCGGGATCTTTACCGCTCGTCAATATAACCAGTTCCGCCGGTATGCCATTGTAGGGAACTTTGTTCTTGCAGCGATTCTCTCCCCAGCAGACGTTCTTTCTATGCTCATCATGGTCATCCCTCTTTTGGTTCTGTATGAGGTTGGGGTAGTCCTCTCTCTCCTTGCAGGAAAGAAAGAGTCCGAAGATGATTCGAGCCCGTCACCGGCTTGAGGTTTGCTTTTCCCTCTTTTTCGGGAAGCGCAGATGGGCAGCCCACCAGACCCAGGCGATCAGGACTCCTTGTAAGGGAAGACGAATCCAGAGCAGCCACTCTTCTTCGGGCATGCCCGGTAGATAGACTTTTTCTATGAGCATGTAGAGGTTCGCAGGAAATACCGCGATCAAGAGGAGTACGAGGCCCCATCCGGATAGGCTTCTTGTTTTTGGAAAAAGAACACCGAGCCCGCCCAGAATTTCAAATACGCCACTGATATAGACGAGGGCGAGTGGGGCCGGGAGAAAGGGCGGCATGATTTGAAGGTAAACCTCCGGCATGACGAAATGGTTGATCCCGGCATAGGCGAAGAAGGCTCCGAGTAGAAAAACTCCAATGGTTCTGGTGATTTTCATGGTTACCGCTCCGGAATCGAAAACGGGATTTCTTTTGGAAGGCTGTGGTTCTTATGAATGTTGATTAGGGTGATGACAGCAGAATGCTTTCCCGGGGTGAGTGCGTGTTTCACGGATATCGTTCCCGTATTCGAATTATAGGTGTGAGTGACTCGTTTCCCATCGATGCGGACAATAATGTGGTCCGAGAAGATTTTGTATTTCTTTGTCCACGCCTTTCGTCCCTCTAAGCCATCATAAATACGAAAGTGTAACTCTCCTGGTTTGTTGCCGGTTAGTTTTGCTTTCGGGATTCCATAGTAGAGATATTCGGCCAGTCCCCGGAGAAGACCGCTTGCTTCCTGTCGATTGAAATCCACGCTTCGAAGTTTGCGTTCCATTTGAAGATTTGAGTAGTAGGTCATTTCGCATACCACCCCGGGCACCGTGGCGGGCAGGTTCCGGAGGACTCCAAATCCTGATTCATACATAAGCCCGTCCGACATCAGCCCTCCTTCGGCCGGCCATTGTGGTAATCCCAATTCGCGAAACACATT
>CAYRLD010000176.1:0-5812 GCA_964424925.1 uncultured Planctomycetales bacterium | reverse complement strand
ATTTGGAAAGGTTCCTCGTGAAGATCCGGAGTTGGAGGATCCAATAAATCCTGCCCCGTAAAGCGCACGGTAACCGTTATGAATTCCTGAGGAAGCAGATCAATCCCGACGCCGGGAGAGTAATTTAACAATTCAAAAGGGGCCGAGGAGAGAGGATTGTTTGGAATTGTCACACTATTCTCTACTTGCCCGGTGTTCGTAATCACGAGTGGAATTTCACGTACATATGTAGGAAAACTAGCACCGAAATTGACTTCGGTCATCGTAACGGAGATCTGATGAAGAGGAGGCGCGTTATCGGTATTTTTCGCCCGACAACCCGCACCGAGGATCAATAATAGTATAATTAGTTTTCGCAAAGGCAGAACCCCACCCTACAATAACTGTATCGGCGTTTCCCGGCTTAGATCTGATGTCGACCCTACAGAAAAGTGTAGCCCATTACCGCCTGGAAAATGTGGCTTTTCGGGCGGTTTTTCGCATCTTTTCGAGATCCGCAGGAGAAAAACCTTCCCGAAGGGCCACGGTGTACTCATTTGTCAGATCGATCCCAAAAATAGCGGGGTCATCGGTGTTCAGGGTAATCTCTAGCCCCGCATCCCACATCCGACGAAGACGACTCTTCCGAACCACCGCCGTGGAAAGGTTACTCGTCGGGCAAACCTCAAATACAATGCCCCTCTCCCGGGCCATCCGACAAATATTCGGATCATCCAACACGCGGATTCCATGGCCAATCCGAGCCGCACCGAGCTCTGTAATCGCTTCTTTTACGTTTTCCGCCCCACCAGCCTCTCCAGCATGAATGGTGATCCCCAGACCTGCTCTCCGCGCTTTTCGAAACATCCTGTAGTAAGGACCGGCAGGAAATGTTCTTTCATCCCCGGCCAGATCCATCCCCACAAAAGGAAGTTCCAAAGCGGCCGCCAGAGTTGGTTTATTCACTTCTACCGGGAAGTGGCGAGCGATCGTCGCGATAAACCGTACCTGCATCTTGTGACAACGAGCCTCTCGAGACGCCGCATCCATAATCCAGCGGGCAACCCGAGTTGGATTCTCTCCACTTCGGGCCGAAAATCCAGCAGGACTGAACCGCAATTCCATGTGAGTAATCGAATCCCGAGCCGCATCCTCCACCGCTTCCCGGGCAACACGTTCGATCGCGTCACGATTCACATAGACTTCCCGTAATCTTGGAAAGATCTTTAGGAATTTAGAGAACCCTTTCTCCCCCGGCTTCATCATCGCAGAAAAGAGGGATAGGTGGTTCATCCGCATCCCCGACTCCCGCGCTAGTTCAAGAAAGGTTTCGGGCCGCACAGTCCCTTCGAGATGGCGATGGAGTTCCACCTTCGGTAAGGATCTTATTGAGGATCGATCTGTACGAGAGCTTCGCCGAGAGCCCACTCAACATCCCTCCCACAAATGACATCCTGAATGATAGAAAGGCCGAGATCCCCAGGAGCAATCGTCCGCTCTCCCCCTTGAAGATCTTCTCCGAGGAGCCAAACCCCCTCTTTCCGAAGACGGACCTTTCTTGATCTAGGCAGTCGTTCTAGAATCTTTCCTTCAGAATCAAATAGGGTACACGGATCCCCTGCGACCGCAATACGCCCATCGAGAGCATCCATCTGATTCGAAACAATTCCCACTCTGCGAGAATAGTCGATACGCGGCACCGTTTGATGGTCGATCCGTTGTACAAGCCCAGAGTGAAAACCGACGATCAGATCTTGTCCGGATACCGTCACAGAAAGAATTTGATCGAGGGTAAATCCATAGGTGGCGTCCAATTTCCCATCCGATGTATATCTCCGGACCATTCGATCCCCAGAGGGCCGGCCCAGAACGAGACACCCTTCATCATCCACCGCCAATGGAAAAGAATCGGTATGAGGAAGATCGACAGGAACAAGTTCCTTCCCTGTGATTTCAAACAGTCTCCCCGCCCCCCCTACATACAGGCGGGAACCGGCGACTCGGTGGAGGTCCCCTTCGAATTCAATCCGGGTCACTCCGCGAGAGACTCCACGACCATCGCAATGCCTTGGCCCCCACCGATACAAGCGGAAGCAATTCCGTACTTCGCTTTCCGTCGACGAAGTTCATAGAGAACGGTCAGGATCAAACGAGTCCCCGTCGCCCCAAGGGGATGACCAAGGGCAATGGATCCTCCGTTGACATTACATTTCGATCGATCGAGTTCGAGATCTTTTTCACAGGCGAGATATTGCCCCGAGAATGCTTCATTAATCTCAAAGAGGTCGATCTCATCCAGTTTGAGACCGGCGATATCGAGTGATTTGCGAATCGCAGGGGCAGGGCCAATCCCCATGATTTCGGGAGGAACCCCAACCGCGGCAAAGCTCACAATCCGGCCAATCGGTTTTTTCCCCGCTTCCCGTGCACGATTCGCCGTGGTCACAACGAGGCAGGCCGCTCCATCTACGATCCCACTCGCATTTCCGGCCGTTACCGTACCTTCTTTCCCAAATGCTGTGGGGAGTTTTGAAAGGACCTCAAGACTCGTATCGGGTTTGATATGGTCATCCGCAGTGATTTCTATCGTTTCTTTCCGTTTCTTCACCGGAACAGGGACAATCTCTTCCTTGAAAAGACCCGCTTTGACCGCGCGGACACCTTCCTGGTGACTTCGAAGAGCGAATTCATCCTGTGCTTCCCGGGAAATCCCATATTTCTTGGCTACATTGTCAGACGTCTGCGCCATGAAAAAGTCACAGTAGGGGTCCAGCAGGTTCGAGAAGAGAGAGTCCTCGATCTTCATATTCGCACCAAAACGTACCGCTTGGCCACGAAGGCCCCGGATGAGATGGGGAGCCTGGGACATATTTTCCATTCCACCGGCAAGAATCCAACCCGCTTCCCCGGTCTGCAGGAATCGTGCCGCCATCGCAACACTTTCCACACCCGATCCGCAGAGTCGATTTACCGTCACAGCAGGAGTTTCAATGCGACATCCTGATTTCAGAGCAACATGCCGAGCCCCATAGATACTATCCCCGGCCGTCTGCATCGCATTTCCCATAATGCAGTGGTCGATGACCTCGGCAGAAACGCCCGCTTTCTCAAGAGCCCCTTTGGCCGCAATGGCACCAAGTTCATTGGCAGAAATATTTTTCAAATGCCCATACTTCGGTGTTCCCGCATATTCCGCCCAGGCCGTTCTCGCTCCATCAAGAATGACGATATCATCCGCCATGATTATTCCCCTTTTCCTTCGTAGATATCCTCTAACAATCTTTTCGCTTTTTGCACAAGAGGTTGAGGAACTTCCAATCGAAAACCCTCTCCCTCTGGGCGAGCTTTCGCCCGTTCCTCTTCAGAGAGGGTCTGAAATTTTTCATCATTAATAATGACCGCACCGATGCCACGTTGACGAAGGAGATCTCGAATCCGCTCCGCAGCAAGAAGATCCTGTACCGTAAGAATCCTTACCCACGTCTGGCCATCAAGGAGGTCGTCGTTCGAATTACTCATTTTCCCTCAAAAGTTGCTTTTCGTTTTTCAAGAAAGGCCTTCGTTCCTTCCCGCATGTCCTGAGTTGAAAAGCACAGACCGAATAGGTCAGCTTCCATTTCGAGAGCTTCTTCGAGAGGGATATCACAACCGCGATCGACCGAATCGAGTGTAAATCGGACAGCCACAGGCCCTACCGATAAGATTTTCCGAACGAGTTTGTTCGCTTCGGGAAGGAGATCTTCCTTCGACACAACCCGGTTGACCAGCCCAATTCGGTACGCCTCCTCGGCCGATACAGGATCCCCGATCAGCAGGAGTTCTTGGGCTCGACCACGCCCCACAAGACGCGTTAGTCGCTGTGTCCCACCAAAGCCGGCAATCACCCCTAGTTTTACTTCCGGTTGACCCAGAAGAGCATTAGCAGAAGCCATACGAAACGTACACGCCATAGCGAGTTCGCATCCACCTCCGAGAGCAAAGCCGTTGATCGCAGCGAGGATGGGCTTTCCAAGAGTTTCCATCGTACGCGTAAGACGTTGCCCCGCCCGAGCGCGATCTCTTGCGGTCACGGAGTCGAGTTCCGCCAACTCACCAATATCCGCCCCAGCGATGAAGGCCTTCTCTCCCGCCCCCGTAAAGATGATTCCGCCAACCGATTCATCTTCTCCAAGGGCCTCAAAGGCTTTCTGCAATTCAAGAATGACCGCTTCATTCAAAGCATTCATCTTGTCAGGCCGATTGAGGGTCAATGTTGCCACCCGATCCTCCTTTTCGAGGATCAGGTATTGATAATCCGCCACGGGTATTCCTCCCGGTAGTTATTCAACGACGATCCGAATGCGAACCAGTTCCACATCCTTACGAGGGCGATCATTGTTTTTGTCCACATCTACCCGTCCTAAGGTTTTGAGGAATTTCATTTTGTCCTCTGAAGAAACACGGCCGACGACCGTAAACTTTCCATCCAAAGTAGGGATCGTTCCGAGAGTGACAAAGAACTGAGAACCGGTATACCCTGTCTTTTCAAATCCGGCGATCGAAAGAGTTCCCGGGATATGTTTTTCGACCTGCCCTTCGGCTTCCGAATCGACGGCATATCCCGGCCCCCCAATACCCAAACCATAAGGACAGCCCGACTGAATCCAACTACCCCGGATGATTCGATGAAAAATCATTCCGTCATAAAAACCGCTGCTCGCTAATTGAATAAAATTGATCACATTAAGAGGCGCCGCCGCTGGCAGTAATTGAAAGCTGACCGCTTCCACTTTCTGATCCTTTGGGTTGCGAATTTCTACAATGGCAGAGAGATGGTCCCCTCGGCTGCTCTTTCCAACCGATACCTTGGTGGAAGAGGATCGTACTTCTGCATCCCCTCCCCGATAAATCGCCGTAATTTGGATATCCCCAACGGCAATGGCAGGAATTCGAACGCACATATTCACAGCGTTCCCTTTCTTGAGGGAAAAGACGGGAAGGGAAAGCCTCTCCGCAACATGGGGATCCGTCTGCGTTCGCGTGTACTGAAAAGGAGCCTTCGCTTCTGGAAGCAATATTTCCAATGAGAGCGAACGCTTCTCCAAGAGGAGAGACGCGACTTCCTGATCACGATCTCCCCCATTCTTCAGGGAGATCTCCAGTTGAATATTTTCACCAAGACCCACCTCTGCTTGATCCGATTTCAACGAAAGTTCTAGCGAACTGTTTTCCGTCTTAGCAGAATCCTGGCAGAAAAAACCGAGCAACAAGCCGAGAGAAAGAATCATCTCCATGGGAAACTCCTCAATTATCCTTAGATCGAAGTTGAATCGAACGAATTACAATATCTTCTTTGGGGCGATCTTTATGATGAACGCGACAATGTTGGGTCGGGTTTGCGGGAAGAACCTGTCCACACTTAGCACAGGGACTGTGATCGGACTCGGCAGATGAGATTGCCTGAAGCACATCAATGCCTTCGACCACATGCCCGAACAGGGTATATTTTCCATCCAGTTGCGGAGCAGGTCCCAAAGTGAAGTAAAACTCGGTAGTTGCACTGTCAATCCCGGGCCCTCTTGACATGGAAAGACTTCCCCGCTGATGTTTGCGGGGCCCGACTTCCAGAGGAACGGATAATATTTTCTTCTCGGAATCCTCTTTCCTCACCTCAATCATGTACCCGGGAACCACACGGGTTAGAGGTACATTTTTATAAAAACCACTTCGAGAAAGAGACAGAAAATTGAGCACATTTTTAGGTGCGGTTTCTGGAAAGAACTCCACGACAAGACGACCTACCGTTGTCTCCAAAATGGCCTGCCATTGCCGAATGACATAAACCTGAATTTCG
>CAYRLD010000175.1:0-5815 GCA_964424925.1 uncultured Planctomycetales bacterium | reverse complement strand
TGGTGGCAGGCAGGTACAGAAGGACTCCCTCCCCTTTCTATTTCACTTTCCGCGAGGGATCTCCGTACCCAATCTGATGGGAGCGATCATGAACACAAAGAATGAGATGAATTCCCCTCTTCCGAGCGATCCGGTCGAGCGCCTTGCATCGGTGCGCAAGGAGTTCGGCGAGCATGGTGGCGTCAACATGTCGATCGAGGCATCGACCACGTTCACCGTTATGGAAGCCGGAACGATGCCGGAGATCTTCCAGGGAAGGCTCGGCCCCGATGACGGAGGCTGCTTCCTCTATGGCCGCCACTTTAACCCCACTGTCTATGTTCTGGGTCGACAACTGGCCGCGATGGAAGGGGCCGAAGCGGGCTACTGCACCGCGAGCGGCCTCGGGGCAATCTCCTCCGCCCTTCTTGGACTCCTCGAAGCAGGGGATCATGTCGTCGCCTCCGATACACTCTATGGGGGAACCTGGGCGATGCTCGCCGAGTTCCTTCCGCGCAAATGTGGAATCAAAACAACCTTCGTCGATATCAATGATCGGGAAGCGGTGGCGAATGCCTGCACCGATCGAACCCGGGTCGTCTATGCCGAAAGTCTTTCGAATCCGACCCTCCGACTGGCCAATCTTCCGATGCTCTCGGAAGTGGCGCATAACCGAGGGGCGAAGCTCGTTGTCGATAACACCTTCACTCCCCTCGCAATCACCCCGCTCGATCACGGGGCGGATGTCGTTGTTCACTCCTTGACCAAATTCGTGAATGGAGCGAGCGACTTTATCGCAGGTGCGGTCGTCGGAACTTCGGAGTTCATCGGATCACTGATGGACCTTCATACAGGACCATTAATGATCCTGGGCCCAACGATGGATCCCCAGGTGGCGCACTCCATCAGTCTTCGGATCCCCCATCTGCCGATCCGAATGAAAGAACATGCCTCAAGAGCCTTCGTCTTCGCACAGCGATTACACGAATTGGGTCTGGACGTCACGTACCCAGGTTTAGAAAGTCATCCAGACCATACCCTTTTCAAAAAGATTGGAAGACCCGAATACGGCTTCGGAGGACTTTTAACCATCAATGCGGGCACGGCGAAACAAGCAGAAGCTTTGATGGAAGATCTTCAGAACAAGGAAGGCTTCGGATTCATGGCGGTCAGCCTCGGATACTTCGACACCCTTATGTCCTGTTCGGCCAGCTCGACCTCAAGTGAAATGAGTGAGGAAGCGCAGCGAGAGGCTGGGATTGCAGCGGGCCTTCTGCGAATGTCCGTCGGCTTTACCGGAAGCCTCGAGCAGAGATGGGACCAACTGGAGCGGGCCCTGAAACGCGTTGGACTCTGCTAATCGAAGGCGACATTCTCGTCGACAAAATCCAAATCGGTGTGGTACCGTAAGCACAACGGAAGGAGCGTACCCATGTCGAAGATCATCACCATCACATTCGAAGAGTCCGGTGAGGGAGAGTTGCGTGCGAGCGGCCTCGGAACCTTTCCCTGCCTCGGGAAACCCGGGTTCCCCTACAAGCCAGAGGTCATGACCGGACCGAATGACAAGTTCCGCAACAAGTGGAGTTCCCAATACGACGTCAATATGCCCTGGGCGATCCTCGTCCATTGGGAAAGGGGAGCCTTCATCCATGAAATGCCCGCCACGCTTGCGAGCAATGGAGGCCCTACCGCGGGATGTATTCACCTCGATAAGGGAAATGCAGAGAAGGTGTGGCACTGGGCCACGGGTCGGGTCAGGGTGCTCATCCAAACCCCGTGGTAATCAGAGACAGGCGAGCATTCCGAGCCCATCAAACCCGGCCACGTGAACAGCCATAAACCAGCCACCCGAGAGCCCCAGGAGAACAAACCCAGCCCAGAGAAGATCACGGCCCGCCCCTGGATTTTGGATCTTTGTTCTTTCCAAGAGATCTACTAGAAATTTACGATTCAGAGGGCACCGTTTCCTTGGGCGTACGAACACCCCCCTGCTTTTTGAGAGAAAGCGTCAATGTGAACTCGGCGACCGGATCATTTGGATCAATCGAAGGAACGGTAGCGACAATTTTAAGCGGCCGGTTAACCCGCTCTCCGCTCTGCATCGTCTCCTCAATCATCTCCCGAACCCCCTCCCCCTCCGCACAAGTGAAGTGAACATGACCTTCGGGACGCTTGAGAAAAGTGCCTTGCATATCTTTGAACAGGAACGAGACCTTCAGGTTCTTTTTACGCACTTGATCAAGGGCAAGGGTCCCACAGGAAAGATCAGCTCCAATCGCGAGAGCTCCAAAGTACATCGAGTTCATATGATTACGCGTGCGCCGGCGAAGAGGAATTCGAATAATACATTTCTGATCATCCAGAGCGATCACTTTCGGGCGACAAAAGAAAATCAGGGGGATTTTCGTAAACGCGAATACTTTAAGCCAAAGGTTCGCCTTGGTTAACTCTGAAAACATCTCGGTTCACTCCTCACTCAAATTCTACGCTCTTCAGGGTATCCGGTGCCCCACGGAATGCAAGAAACCGATTCGATTGATCGCAAGCTCTCTCCCTCTGCAAAAAGAGGGGTGTGTATCCTGATTCAATTCTTTACAATTTCAATGATGAAAGCAGATCGAACACGACTTCTTCTTTATGGAGTCGTCCCTGCCATAGTGGGAACCTCTATGCTCGCGCTCTACTTTTCCGGAGTCCCCTGGTTACAAAACCTCGCCAGCCCCGCCCACCAACGTGAGTTCGGATTGATTGAAAACCTTCAAAACCTTTCCATTCTCGGTATGGTCATCCTTTGCCTCAGGACGGCTCGAATAGAAACCGGAACCCTTTGGCGAATCCTCTGGTTCGGTGTGGCGGTCATGGCAATCGGAATCCTGATGGAAGAGATCGACTGGGGGAACCACTACTACACCGCACTAACCGGGAAATCTTTGACCGAAAAAGAAAACTTCAATATCCATAACCAGAGTGATTTGACCGACTGGCTAAAACGAGGGGTCGACCTCGCCTTCCTCTTTGGATTTGTGGTACTCCCTCTTCTTGCGAAACGATTCCCGCCCAAGGTCCGCCTTTTTATCCCCCTCCTATACTCCGCTCTCCCCCTTTTGATCGGGTTTGGGGTAAGCCAGGGGGCGCATGCAATGGAAGATGCCGGATGGCCGAACAACCAGAGCCTCAACAAGAACATCTCGGAATTCCGGGAAATGTTCACGTATTGGGTCGTTCTTCTCTACCTGTGGGAAGTCTCCCGAAGAAGGATCGCCTCTCCTTCCCCCAAAGATGGGGAGAGTCCGGTCGCCTAACCGGACTTCTCCTGTAAAACGATCTATTATCCCCCTAGAGAGAAGATGATTCCCATCCCCAGATCCATCCTGTCGGAAGAAGAGTCAACTTCCGTTGCCCCTGTATCCGTTGTGGTATCTTCCAGAAAGCGCCATGCCGCATAAACATCGAGAACAATTCCATCGGAAACCTGGAATTCGACACCAAAGCCAAAACGGTATCCGAAAACATTATCCGTTTCCGTATCATTAGCCCCGGTATTCGAGTCTTCCCAATCAATCGTAAGGTAATACCATCCGAGCCCCAAATCCGCATACGGTCGGATCCACCCATCACCCAGAGGATAAATACGAACCCCAATATCAAGAGGATAAAGATACGTGTCGATATCCACTCCAAAAATTGAGATTGAATCTGTGGCCAACCCAATCGCCACATACACATTCACCATCGGAAACACATCCGCCATAAAGATTGCAGAAGTAAAATAGTCTCCGTCTGCAGCGTCCTTAGACTCTGCATACCCACCGCCAATGCCGAGCCAGAACCCCCCCGCATAATCCTCCTGGGCGGAAGTCGCGTCAAAATCAGAAATACCCGGAAGCTTTGCCTCAGGATCCTCTGCAAATACGGGCGAGGCCCAAAGAGTGGTGATAAAGAAAGCGGCCAGTATGGACTTCATGTTTCCTCCTCTTGAAAATCCTCTACGAAGCTTATCGTCTTGAGCTCAATTGATCCTCTATAATATACACATCATGATTACATCAGGAAAATGGGAATCCCTCCGAAAAAAAATGGAAAATCTCGGGATCAAAGAGAGTGACCTGGAAGAAAAGTTTATCCGAAGCGGAGGACACGGAGGGCAGAATGTAAATAAGGTAAGCAGTTGCGTCCAGCTCACCCACCTTCCCACGGGAATTTCGGTAAAATGCCAAGTCGCCCGATCGCAAGGCGAAAACCGTTTCCATGCACGAAAAATTCTTATGGAAAAAGTAGAAGAAGAAAAACTCGGAGTGAAGAGTGCTCGGGCAAAACGAATCCATCGGATTCGGGCCCAAAAACGAAAGCGAAGCCGTCGAGCAAAAGAGAAAATGTTAGGCGACAAAAAGAAGCGATCTGAAAAGAAGGAAAAAAGAAAGGACCCTCGGCCAGAATGAAACCGCTATTAAAAGAGAGCACCGTCCTCCTTACAGGAGCTTCTTCAGGCATCGGACGAGAGATGGCCCGACTCCTCGCCCCGACAGCAAAGACTCTCATCCTCGTCGCCCGCCGGGAAGAGAGACTTCAGGAACTCGAACAGGAACTTTCCACAAAAACGGAAGTCCTCATCAAAGCATGCGACCTAACCGATCGCGCCTCCGTCGATCAACTACTCGCGGAGATTCCTCCCATTGACGTTCTCATTAACAATGCTGGGATGGGTGACCTCGAACTCTTCGAGCAAGCGGAGTGGGATAAACTCGAACAAATGATCGAAATCAACATCACCTCCCTCACCTACCTCACCCGGAAATTGGTCGGCCCGATGGTAAAAAATAGCCGCGGGGGAATTCTCAATGTCAGTTCCGGCTACGGGCTAACCATCGCACCCCTTGCCGCCGCCTACGGAGGAACCAAGCATTATGTCTCCGCCTTTACCGATGCCCTTCGCATTGAATTGAGCGGAACAGGTGTCTTTGTGAGTCAACTCTGCCCTGGCCCTGTTGAGACCGAATTCCTAGAGGTGGCGGGAAATCCAACCGGACGCCCAATTCCCGGAATCATCCAGATCTCGGCAGAGAAATGTGCCCGAGTTGGACTCAAAGGATTGGCGAGGGGGAAAGCGATTATCATCCCGGGGGTTGCCATGGGAATCCTCATTAACCTTGGACGGATCACCCCTCGACCCATCTTGCGGCTCGCCTACTCCTGGATCGGAAAAACATTCCGAAAGAAGTCTTCCTCATGAAGAATTTAGAAACTCTCCTCCTCTCTGCATTGGAAGAAGAAGGTCCTCTCGTTTTCTTGACGGGAGCAGGAATCTCAGCAGAAAGCGGCATTCCTACATTTCGCGGGCAGGAAGGATTCTGGACAGTCGGATCAGAAGTGTACCAACCACAGGAAATGGCGACCTTCGCCATGTTCCACGCCCACCCGGAAGAGGTTTGGAAATGGTATCTCATGCGCAGAGAGATGTGCCTCGAAGCCGAACCCAACCCCGCCCACAAAGCACTCGTTGAAATCGAAAAAAAATGGGGCGACAGGTTTCGTCTTATCACCCAGAACGTGGACGGCCTGCATATTCGTGCCGGAAACAGTTCCGAGAGAACCTGGAGAATACACGGGGATATCAACCTGATGAGGTGCGCCGCATCCTGCACAACAGAGGTATCCCCAATCCCCGAAAACAGAGAAGAGATGCATTGCAGGAAATGCGGAGACTGGTACCGCCCACACGTCCTCTGGTTTGATGAATGTTATAACGAAGAGTGGTACCGGTTCGACTCCTCCCTATCCGCCGCAAAAGAATCGGCACTCCTCGTCGTCATTGGAACTTCAGGAGCAACTAACC
>CAYRLD010000174.1:0-5901 GCA_964424925.1 uncultured Planctomycetales bacterium | reverse complement strand
ATAACAAGCGCCTGCAAGAAGCTCTCCAGTTAATGGAGAAAGCGGACTACTCCCCCGCCATCCGAATTCTGAACCAACTCCTCCCCCTCGACCCCACCGACATCGCCGTTTTGTACCAACTCGGACTCGCCCACCTTGCCCTAGGAGAAACGGAAGAGGCGATCTCACACTTCACAAAATCGATACAGAAAGACCCCTCCTTTGCAGAAGGGTATAACAATCGGGGGTCCGCCTATTTTGAATGCAACCGGAATGATCTAGCGAAAGAAGACTATTCGCGTGCCATTGAACTCAAACCAGAACTCGCGGAAGCATTCTACAATCGGGGAAACATTCGATTTGCCGAAAAGGACTACGAAGGGGCCCTTCACGATTACACATCCGCCGTAAAAACGGATCCCAAAATGTCCGAAGCCTATAACAACCGGGGAACGGTTCACCAAATTCTCAATCAGAAGGATCTAGCGAAGACGGACTTCACGCGAGCCATCGAATCCAATCCAAAATATATTTTAGCGTTAACAAACCGAGCTGCGATAAATAAGAATCTGGGGAAGATTTCGGATGCCATTTCGGATTATACCCAAGCCCTCCTCCACGAACCGACCGATGTTTCTCTGACGATTTCCCGGGGGATCGCCCGAAGAATTTCCTCCGATTTCTCGGCGGCCCTAGAAGATTTCACCCGAGCCATTAAACTCGATCCAGACCTAAAAGATTCCTATTTCCAGCGCGGAGCGACTTGGTACGAAATGGGAGTACGCGAACGGAAATGGGGAAACGTCGAAGAATTCAAGAAAGCCATTCTTGACCTCTCCCGGGCATCCGAAGGCGAAAATCCGGCAGCAAAAACACTCCGATTCCGGGGAAAGTCGTACCATCGGCTGGGAGAAGTAGACCAAGCCATAAAGGACCTAAACCGAGCCTTAGAGCTGAAGAACGACCCCTTAACTCTTTCGGCTCGGGGCGAATGTTACAACACACAGCAAGATTTTGCCCGTGCGCTTGAGGATTTTAACGCCGCTCTAGAAAAGTCTCCTCAGCTCATCGAAGCTCTTGTCGGACGTGGCATCACCGAAAGAGAGCAAGGCGACCTTGCCTCTGCACGCGCAGATCTTACCCGAGCTCTTGAACTAGATGAACAGAATGGAGAGGCGTACCTCCAAAGAGGAAAACTAAACCTGAAAGAGAAAGAATTGGATCGGGCCCACCAGGATTTCACCCGCTCGATCGAACGGATCCCAAAAGAACCCGAAGCTCACCTAGAACGAGGGCTTTTGAATAATAGACTCGGAAGAAATGACGAAGCACTAGACGATGCGAATCAATCGATTCTTCTGAGCAGAAGAAATCCAAAAGCGCATGTCCTCCGAGGAAAATGCCTTCGCAAACGAGAGCTCTATCCTCAGGCGGTGGAGGCACTAACTGAAGCAACCGAATTAGATAAGAAGAGTATCGAACCCTTTGTAGAAAGAGCCCGCTGTTACCGCCTCATGAATCGATTCGATTCCGCGCTCGAAGATATCAAAGTGATTTTGGATACCTCGCCTACAAATCTACGAGCCTTGTTAGAAAAAGCGGTCCTTCTCCAAAAGCTAAAGCGATATGAAGAGGCGATGGAGACCATTACCGTAGCCACCCATCACCATCCTGGAAGCGCACGAGCTTTCTATCGAAGAGCCATCCTCTTCCGTAATGAAGGAAGGTTTTCCGAAGCCATTGAAGATTTCAACCGGGCCATTACGAAAAAACCGGACGCGGTCAATCTCCTGTACGAAAGGGCCAAAACTTACCTGAAACAGGTAGAGACGGAAACCTCTGCCGAGGAACCAACCCTTCTTCTTTCCGCCCTGGAAGATCTCTCTCGTGCGGTAGCACTCCAACCGAAACGAGTCAAGACTCTCCAAAAACGGGGCAAGGTTTTCGAGAAGTTGGGGAAACCACAAGAAGCTGAGCGGGACTACACCCTTGTTTTACGGAATGAACCGGATAATATTCGCATCTTGAAAGCAAGAGCGAAAGTGCTCCGCGAGCAAGGCAAATATAAGGAAGCCATTGAAGATCTCGACCTCGTTCTCCAAAAGGATCAAAACTCACTCCCTTCCCTTCGGAAAGCCGCCGAAATCCACCTTCTTCTGGGAAACCAAAAGGAGGCTCTACAAATGCTCAATCGTGCGATCCAAATAGCACCAGAAGATCCCATCCTCTATCGATCTCGAGCAGACCTACATCAAATGTGCGGAAAAAATGAAGACGCCATTTCGGATTATACACGAACCACAGAACTCGATCCGGAACATGCTCCTGCCTTCTGGGGAAGAGCCCGGGTTCACCATATTCTTGGTCAGCAGAAAAAAGCGGAAGAGGATTGGGGAAAGGCGGCGCGAACCGATGGACAATATGCCGAAATGATCTCACAGGGAGTTCACCTAGAAGAAACCCAGCAGGAGAGTTCCGATCACCCGGAAAACCTTTTGGTCAATCAAGCCCTCAGCTGCTTTTACCGAAGAAACTTTGAGGATGCGCTCGCCCTCCTCGACCAATCTCTCCAAAGAAACCGGGAAAACGGACATGCGTGGTACGTTCGCGCTCTCGTTCGATTTCGATTATGGGAAAACAGCAGCTTCTTGGACAATTCCCTCAAAAACCACTGCTTAGAAGATCTACGCATGGCCCTGGAGTACAGACCCAATCTACCGACAGCCTATATGCTGCGGGGAAGAATTTATGAGAAAGCGAGCCAAAATGAAGAGGCCTATGCGGACCTAACCCGAGCGATCGAACTGAACCCACAATTTGCACCTGCGCTGGTCTATCGTAGTCAGGTCCTTATCAAAAAAGAGGAACTCGAAGCGGCTCGAAAAGACCTCGATAACGCACTCGAACTCAATCCGAAATACCCTCTCGCCTACCTACGGAAAGCCGAGACCTATATCCACACATGGAGAAAAACGGGCAAAAAGACCGATTCACCCGATTATGAAAATGCTCTCTCCAATCTGGAAAAAGCCTTGAAGGCGAATCCACAATTCCCGGATGCTCTCCGTATACGCGGGCAGATCCGTCTGGAAGCAGGAGAAGAGGCGAAGGCATTCGAAGATTTCAGTAGATGTCGGGATATCCACCCTCTCGATCCCCTGCTCTACAACATCATGGGCACCCACTTCCTTTCTAAGAAAAAATACCGTCCTGCCATTGAACAATTCAATCGTGCCCTCACAAGCCATTCGCGTCATACAGACTCCTGGACAAAACGAGGAATCGCCCGATATGCCCTGGGAGAAAAGAAACTGGCCATACTGGACTGGGAAGCCGCTTGTCGAATACAACCCTCCCTTAGGCGTCTTCTTGGGAATCTAATCAGAAAAGCCCGGGACCAACCGTAATCAAAAGAGAAAACCAGCCTTAAACGACCAGTTGACACCCCTCCCCGCCCTTCATAGAATACCGCCCTTCAATCCAGGAGGAAATATGGCTGAAATCGCCGAAAAAGAAAAAAAGAAACTAGAACCAAAGGCCACCGTCGAAGAAGTGGGTCCGTGCAAAGTTAAAGTAGGGGTCGAAATCGACTCCGACACGGTTCAGAAAGAGATCGACGAAAAGTACCAGGAACTCAATGACACCACGGCACTTCCGGGATTCCGGAAAGGTCATGCTCCACGAGCCCTCCTGGAAAGAAAGTTTGGGAAAGAGATTCTCGACAAGCTCAAATATGATCTCGTCAATAACTCTTTCAATGAAGTGCAAGAGGAGAAGAAACTCGAACCGATCGGGGAACCAGAGCTCGATCTGGACAAACTTGCCGTAGAACCAGGGAAAGAGTTCTCCTATGAATTCACGATGGAGATTCGACCCACCCTGGAAATCAAGGAGTATACAGGCCTCACTGCGCAGAAGCCGAAGATTGAGGTTACCGAAAAGGATATCGATCAAGTTATCGAGAACTTCCGGAATGCCCGAGCAGAACTCGAACCGGCTTCCGATTCAACCGCAAAAGAAGGTGACCAGGTCATCTGTGATTTCGAGCTCTTCGATGGAGAGAAGTCTCTGCAAAAGGCCGAGAACCAAGCTCTTTTCCAGACGGAACATATCTCGTTCTTCGGCACCGAGTTGAAAGACTTCCACAAAGAGGTGCAAGGGAAGAAGTCGGGCACAAAGCTCGAAATAAAAGTGACCCTCCCGGACACCTACCCGGACAAGGAGTACGCAGGGAAAGAAACGCTTTTGAAGGCCGAGATCAAAGGAATCAAGAGAAAGAACCTTCCCGAATTAAACGAAGACTTTGCCAAGGCGTTCGACTGCGACACCATGGACGAATTGCGTGAATACCTCCAGAAGCGGATTCTGAGGGAAAAAGAAGACGACGCCAAACAGTATATGGCCGACCAACTCGTTACCTCCCTTGTTGAGAAGAACGACTTCCCGATGCCCGAAGGTCTCGTAAAAAGTGGAACCGACGAGGCTATTCAGCGTTCGCGCATCGAAATGATGACCCGCGGAATGAAAGAAGACGAAATCGAGAAGAACATCAAAGATCTCACTTCAGAATCACGGGACAATATGGTGAAGCTCCTCAAAACGAATTTCATCCTCGACCATATCGCGGAGAAAGAGCGAATCTATGTCACAGAAGACCAGATCGAAGATCGCCTCCAGAAATTGGCGGCACACCACGGGGTCTGGCCACACGAACTAAAGGCCAAAATGGAAGAAGATGGCTCGATGCCGCAATTGCGCCGACAAATGAGGCATGATGCGGTTCGTGACCACCTCCTCTCCAAAGCGAAAATCGAAGACGCAAAAGAAACCAAGGCGAAACCGAAAAAGGAAAAGAAGTAGGGACCCGGGGGACAACAGACCAAATAGGAGCCAATCATGGGATTTCTAACACCAATCGTAATTGAAAAAACAGGGCGCGGAGAACGGTCGTACGATATCTGGTCCCGCCTTCTGAAAGACCGAATCATCTTTATCGGAACGCCGATCGATGACTACGTCGCAAACCTGGTCATTGCACAGATGCTTTTCCTGCAGATGGAAAACAAGAGCCAGGATATCAACATTTACATCAACACGCCGGGTGGGAACGTCATGTCCGGCTTGGCCATTTACGACACCATGCAATTTGTCCACTGTGATGTGGCGACCTACTGCATTGGCCAAGCCGCCAGCATGGGGGCGCTCCTCATGGCCGCCGGAACGACGGGAAAACGGTATGCCCTTCCGAATGCCCGGGTCATGATCCACCAGCCGTGGGGAGGAACTCAGGGAACGGCGGCCGACATTAAAATCCAGGCCGAAGAAATGTTGAGCCTCAAAGATCGCCTCTGCCAGCTCCTCTCCCGCCATACAGGCAAAGATGCCAAACAGGTCATGGAAGATTCCGATCGGGACTATTTCATGTCTGCGGATCAGGCAAAGGAGTATGGACTCGTAGACGAAGTAGTAGACTCGTTGAAAGACGCTCCAGAAGAAGGCGGAAAAAAGAAGTAGTCTCCTCCTGAAGCAGGATAATTGATCTGGGATCCTCATTTACCAATGGCGTATAATCGTCGTTGACGACTCCAAGGGAGCAGTACGATGGCAAAAAAGAAGGGTGACGACGGAAGGTTCTGCACCTTCTGCGGGAAAGGCCGGGCCGAAGTCCAGAACATGATTTCAGGTCCCGGAGAAATCTGCATCTGCGAAGAGTGCGTGGAAGTCTGCAATCAAATCCTGAAGGTTGAGAAAAAAAACTACAAAACTCCGAAGACCCCGCAACGCCCCTACCCCATGAAAAAGCTCCCTACTCCGGCGGAGATCAAGAAAGAACTAGACCTCTATGTCATCGGACAAGACCGAACCAAACGAGCGCTCTCCGTGGCGGTCACATCCGGCACAACCTCACCCCAGAGGCGCAGA